>NZ_BAABKC010000113.1:0-31488 GCF_039543625.1 Streptomyces similanensis
CGGTGATCCGACACCGACGCAGGCGGTGCCGCCCCCGCCGCAGACGTCGGCCGCCGTAGAGCAGCCCCCGGCCTCCCCGCCGCCCGCGCAGACCACGACGGAGCCGCCGTCGGCCGAGCCCTCGTCGTCGGCGCACGAGGGCACCGGGCCGCAGCTGGAGCGGCGCGAGCCGGCGCCGCGACCGGGCCGGTCGGGTCGCCGTCCGTCCGGTACACTGGCCTGACTGCCCCTATGGCACCGGTTTGCCCTTGAGTTTGCCTTCGAGGGTGAGGAGTGCGTATGGTGGTAGATCGTTTGATCCCATTTGCCCGGCGCCCATGCAGAGCGCGCCGTGTGGCGCGTACTCTCCTTTGCCGTGGCTGACCGCATCGAGGCGGTCGTGGTGCGAAACACGGAGTTGACGGGCGCGTGCCGACGAGACTCCGGAAGGTTTCGCATTCGCATGTCCATTGCCAGTACTGATCACGTCGTCGTGCCCGAGAACGGCCAGGACGCCCTGGAGAGCCAGGAGACCGCGCAGGCGCCCGAGAGCGTCGAGGTCACCGAGAGCACCCAGGTCGCCGAGGTCGCCGAGGACACCGAGGTCCAGGCGTCCGAGACCGCCGAGGACCAGGCCCCCGAGCTGACCTTCGCGGACCTCGGCCTGCCCGAGGGCGTCGTGCGCAAGCTCGCGCAGAACGGCGTGACCTCCCCCTTCCCGATCCAGGCCGCGACCATCCCGGACGCCCTGGCCGGCAAGGACATCCTCGGCCGCGGTCGCACCGGCTCCGGCAAGACCCTCTCCTTCGGTCTGCCGACCCTGGCCACGCTGGCCGGCGGCCGCACCCAGAAGCACAAGCCGCGCGCCGTCATCCTCACCCCGACCCGTGAGCTGGCCATGCAGGTGGCCGACGCGCTCCAGCCCTACGGCGACGTCCTCGGCCTGAAGATGAAGGTCGTCTGCGGCGGTACCTCCATGGGCAACCAGATCTACGCCCTGGAGAGGGGCGTCGACATCCTCGTCGCCACCCCGGGCCGGCTGCGCGACATCATCAACCGCGGCGCCTGCTCGCTGGAGGACGTGAAGATCGCCGTCCTCGACGAGGCCGACCAGATGTCCGACCTGGGCTTCCTGCCCGAGGTCACCGAGCTGCTCGACCAGGTCCCGGCCGGCGGCCAGCGGATGCTGTTCTCCGCCACCATGGAGAACGAGATCAAGACCCTCGTCGACCGCTACCTCACCGACCCGGTGAGCCACGAGGTGGACGCGGCGCAGGGCGCGGTGACGACCATGTCGCACCACATCCTGATCGTGAAGCCCAAGGACAAGGCGCCGGTCACCTCGGCCATCGCCTCCCGCAAGGGCCGCACCATCATCTTCGTGCGCACCCAGCTCGGCGCCGACCGCGTGGCCGAGCAGCTGCGCGACGCCGGCGCGAAGGCCGACGCGCTGCACGGCGGCATGACCCAGGGCGCCCGCACCCGCACCCTGGCCGACTTCAAGGACGGTTACGTCAACGTCCTGGTCGCCACCGACGTCGCCGCGCGCGGCATCCACGTCGACGGCATCGACCTCGTCCTGAACGTCGACCCGGCCGGCGACCACAAGGACTACCTGCACCGCGCCGGCCGCACCGCGCGCGCCGGCCGCACCGGCACGGTGGTCTCCCTGTCCCTGCCGCACCAGCGCCGGCAGATCTTCCGCCTGATGGAGGACGCGGGCGTCGACGCCTCGCGCCACATCATCCAGGGCGGCGCGGCCTTCGACCCGGAGGTGGCCGAGATCACCGGCGCCCGGTCGATGACCGAGGTGCAGGCCGAGTCCGCGGGCAACGCCGCGCAGCAGGCCGAGCGCGAGGTCTCGCACCTGGCCAAGGAGCTGGAGCGGGCACAGCGCCGCGCGACCGAGCTGCGCGAGGAGGCCGACCGCCTGGTCGCCCGGGTCGCCCGCGAGCGCGGCGAGGACCCGGGCGAGGCGGTGGCCGAGGCGCAGGCCGTGGCCGAGCGCACCGCCGAGGTGACGGTGCCGGAGCAGCCGGCGGCCCAGGACGTCGACCGTGCGGACCGCGCGGACCGTGCCGAGCGGGCCGAGCGCGAGGAGCGCACGGCGCCCTCGTCGTCGTACGAGCGCCGTGAGCGCCGTGACGACCGCGGTGAGCGTGGCTTCAACCGTGACCGCAACGACCGCGGCAACGACCGTGGCGGCCGTTCCTTCGAGCGTCGTGACGACCGTGGCGGTTTCAACCGTGACCGCAACGACCGTGGCTTCGACCGCGACCGCGCGCCGCGTTCCTTCGAGCGTCGGGACGACCGCCGTGACGACCGTGGCGGCTTCCGCCGCGACGACCGCGGTGACCGTGGTTTCAACCGTGACCGCAACGACCGCGGCAACGACCGTGGTTTCGAGCGTCGTGACGACCGTGGCGGCCGTTCCTTCGAGCGTCGTGACGACCGCGGCGGTTTCAACCGTGACCGCAACGACCGTAACGACCGCGGCAACGACCGTGGCTTCGACCGCGACCGCGCGCCGCGTTCCTTCGAGCGCCGGGACGACCGCCGGGACGACCGTGGCGGCTTCCGCCGGGACGACCGTCCGGCGCGGCGCGACGAGCGCGGCGGCCACCGCGGCAGCGACCGTCCGTTCAACCGCGACCGCCAGGGCGACCGTCCGGGCTTCCGCTCCGGCGGCCACGAGCGCCCCTACGGCCGTCGTGACGACCACCGCGGCGGCGGCTCCTTCGGCCGCCGCGAGGACAAGCCCCGCTGGAAGCGCAACGGCTGACACCTGCTGAGGTGACCGGGAAGGGCCCGTACGACTCCGCTCGTACGGGCCCTTCCGCGTCCGCGGACCGCCACCCGTACGCCACACCCACGACCCGCCTCCCCGATACCCGATCGGAGACGCGGCCTCCTACGGCTATGCTCGGGGAGGCGACATCGCCTGGGCCCTTAGCTCAATTGGCAGAGCAGTGGACTTTTAATCCATTGGTTGTGGGTTCGAGTCCCACAGGGCCTACCGCTTGACCCCAGGTCAGATGCTCTCTGACCTGGGGTCGCGTCCGTTTCGGCCGATATTGTGACCGCTTGCTGGCCCCTGGCCGGCCCGAGTGGTCAGAGCTGGTGACGCGACCAGGCCCCGCCGCCGTGTTTCCGCCGGCGGCAGGGGCCTTGGCCCTGTCCGGTCCCGGCACGCCGTCGTGCCGGGGCGGGGAGTTCAGTGGCGGCCCGCCGGCGCCGTCTGCCGGGGCACTGCCGGTTCGCACGGGGTGGGGCACAGGTGGACGTCCGGCGCTGCCCCTGACGGGGAGTCGATCGGGATCACCTGGGGTGTGCCTTCGATGGGCCGGTCGCAGTGGTCGCAGATCATCGGGCGGCCGGCTCCTTGGTCAGGCAGGGGGCGTCGACGTAGCCGGGGTAGTCGCGTGAGTCGCCCATCCAGAGGACGGGCAGCGCCGGCTCGGTGTCGCCCAGCGGCTGGTGACAGGAGAAGCAGATCAGTTCTCGGTGCGCGGCTTCGACGGTCAGCTCGTGCAGGGTGCGCCGGCCGCGGCTGACGTGGCAGGTGCGGCCGTGCTGGCAGTGGGCGCATCCGAGGACGTGGCTGTGCCAGTCGTACCAGGTGGCGAGCCAGGCCAGCTGTCCGGCGTAGCAGGTGAGGCAGATGCGACACGGGTCCAGCGGCGACATGCCGAGGGCGGACTCGTCGGTCGCGGTGCCGCACCAGGTGCACGCAAGGCCTTCGAGCGCCGCCGATGTCGGTGGCGGGTACTCCCAGGTGATGAGCTGGTGCAGGCGGTACAGCTCTGCGGGGGGCACCACGGTCACCGTCGCCCCTCCCGCGCCAGTCGGTACAGGGCCCGGCCGATCTCGCAGCCCGCCTCGGTGGTGCGGCAGGTCTCGCAGTCGGGGTGATGGTCGAACATGCCGCGGTGCGCACGCCGGCCCGCGCAGCGACGGCAGGCGCGCGGGAAGGCAGTGACGCCGTCGGCCATGTGCTCGCCGAGGTCGACAGCCGTCTCGGTGGTCAGCGGCCCCCAGTCGCACCAGAGGCAGTGGGCGCCGCGAGCCTGCCGGTCAGGGATGCCGGCGAGCTTGGGCAGGCCGAGCACGTTCACGACCGCGGCGTGCACTTCGAGTAACGCGCTGGGAGCCCCTGCCGTCTCCGAAGCGGGGGCGGTACCGTGCGTCATGTCGACTCCTTCCAGTCGGCCAGCCCCGGGGCCGTTCGCGCGGCCGCCGGGGCGTTGAGCGGGTCAGGCCAGAATCTGTGACGTACGGTGCTCGGGCGATACCCCAGCGGTAATCTCACGGTGGGATGGATTCCCATCCCGCTGTGGACATCGTGGAGCCGCATCGTGACAACCTCGCTGGGGCCGATCGACCTGCCGGACTGGGCATGGGAGCGAGCAGAGGTCCGTGAGGCACTCCGCGCCCGCGATGTGGGCGCTGTCTTCCGCCGCGTCCAGCAGTACGCCGGCGCCAGCCAGACCCGGATCGGTATGGCCGTCGGCATGACACAGGCCCGCGTCAACGAGATCATCAACGGCCGGAGGGAAGTCTCCCGACTGGACGTGTACGAGCGGATCGCAGACGGCCTCCGCATGCCCGACGACGCCCGGCATCTGCTCGGCCTTGCCGCCAGCCGGGAGAGACGCACCGGCGGCGCCGCATTCGACCTCGCCGCATTCCCCGAGGTTGTCCGGGTGTACGCCGCACAATCCTCGGCAGCGCAAGAGATTCAGCAGCAGGCCCGCGAGGCACAGCAGCTGGACGTCCTGGCCGTGCGTGGTCTTGGCCTCATCGGACTCAACGACAGCCTGCTCCGCGCTTGCCTGCCGCGCGATCAGGGAGGGAAGGGGCTACAGGTCCGTATCGCTCTCCTTGACCCCGACAGCGATGCCCTGACCCGCCGCGCCGCCGAGATCGGCGAGTCGGCCGAATCCCTCGCCAGCGGCGTGCGCCTGACGGAGGCCCGGTTGAGGGAGCTGGCCGACACCTGCGAGGTGAGCGTCTACCGGTACCGGATGCTGCCCACTTGGCGTCTGATCAGGACCGACGACACCATGTTCGTCGGTGCCTTCGACGTCGGTTGGGAAGGGCATGAGTCGGCGACGTACAAGGTGATGGCGACGCCGCACGGCCCGCTGTACCGCGGCTTCCGGCGGATGTTCCAGGCGATCATCGACGGGGCAGAGCAGACGGTCTGAGAGGGAGGTTCGACGTTGATCGAGGCGGAGCTGAAGGCCCGGGTGCACGACCCGGAGGCGGTCATGCGGCGGCTGGAGGAAAGGGCATCGGCCCGGATCGAGGTGTACCGGGACACCTACTACGACCGGCCTGACGGCTCGCTGGACAAGGAGGATCAGGAACTGCGGGTGCGGACCGTGCACGGGGCGGACGAGACCCGGACCGTGCTGACGTACAAGGACGCGGCAGTCGATGAGGCGTCCGGGTCGAAGCCGGAGTACGAGACCGAGGTGGACGACGCCGAGGCGGCGCACGCCATCCTGCGGGGACTCGGGCACGTGCAGGCCATCGCGTTCGAGAAGCGGTGCCGGAACTACGACTTCGAGGCACACGGCCGGCGGATGCTGGCGACCCTCGTCCGGGTCCCGGAGATTGACGGCACGTTTCTCGAACTGGAGACGCTCGCGGCCGAGGACGACGTCACCGCCGCCCTGGACGACGTGCGGGCGGTCCTCGCCGAACTGGGCATCAAGCCGGAGGACCTGACGCGGGAGACGTACACCAGCGCGGTGGCCGAGCAGCGCGCCTGACCCCGGACATGACGAAGCGGCCCAGACCTCCCGGAGGAGGACGGGGCCATGGTCATGAGGTGATGTCGTGCAGGTACGGTGCCGCCTCGTCCGGGACCGGCTGCGGGTTCGAGTCCCACAGGGCCTGCCCGAGGCGGGGGAGGGACTCGTCCCCCCTTCTCGCCACGCGGCGGCCGGACCGGTGCCGTGTCGTTTCCCTCCGTGCCGGTGCGGCGCGGTCGTTCAGTTGCGGCGCAGTACCCGGTTCAGGCCCGTCGCCGCCGTCGTGGCGAGCAGCCACCCGGCGGTGACCAGGGCGACGACGGCCCAGCGCAGGGCGCCGTGCGGGGCGTAGGCGCTCTGTTGGCCGAAGTCGACGACGGGGATCAGCACGTCGAGGGTGTAGATGGCCGGCTGGAATCCCGGGGGTTTTCCGTCGCCGGACGGGGCGGGCGGATCGGCGGCGAACAGGAGGGTTCCCGCGGCGAAGAGGGCCGCCAGCAGCCAGACCGCCCGCTGGGGCCGGTATCCGTAGCCCACGGTGGCGTCCTGGAGCAGGCTCCAGGCGCGGGCCGGGCGGGAGAGGGTGCGGCGCAGCCTGCGCTGGCGGGCCAGGAGGATGGCACGGGCGTCGGCGTCCCGGCCGTGCTGCCGGTAGTGCGCGCCCAGTTGCTCGTAGGGCCGCGGGACGAAGCCGCCCGGGTCGCGGTCGAGCCAGGGCAGCCGGGCGCGGGCGGCGAGGACCGGCTGGAGGCCGTCGTAGGCGAGGCCGTCGAGGACGAGGGCCCGGGGCCAGGTCGCCGGATCGTCGCGCAGCACGCCCACGCGGCTGTGGCTGAGGTCGACGGCGCCCCTCGGGGCCTCGGCGAAGCTCAGCACCAGCTCGGCGGTGGTGGACCGGCGGCAGGTGAGCGCCGGCCGCCCGGCGGGCACATCGAGGCGCGCGCCCCGGAAGCAGAGCCGGGCGCGGACCGTGACGCCGCCGACGGCCACCCGGCCGTGCGCGGTGAACCCGTCGCAGCAGTTGAACTCGGCGCCCACCTCCACCCCGTGGGCCCGCAGCGCGGTGTCCCCGTCGTCCGGGGCGGTGAGGTCGGCGCCCTCGAAGAGGAGCGAGCCGCCGATCCGCGCGTCGCAGAGGTCGACGGTGCCACGGGCGACGAAGCCGCCGCGGAAGTTGAGGTTGCCGCCGACGTGCAGCCGGTCGCCCTTGACGGCGTCGCCGCGCGGATTGTCCAGCCGGGCCCGCTTCAGGGTGACGGTGCCGCGCACCGAGGTGTCGCGCAGTTCGAGGCAGCCGCGCACGGTGAGCCCGCGGCCGGCCTGGATGTCACCGCCGACGGTCGCGCACAGGAGTTGCAGCGCGGGTTCGCCGCGGCTCTGTCCGGTGCCCGTGAGGGTGGCGTCCTCCAGGTGCACGGAGCCGCCGATGGAAGCGCCGTAGAGGTTGATGGGGCCCTCGGAGACGAAGCCCCCGTCGAGGTGGAGGCCGCCCTCCACGTGGAGTTCGGGCGCGTCCAGGAGGAGGCCGGGGCCGCGCAGGCGGGCGCCGCGGAAGCCGACGGTGTTGCGGATCTGGGAGCTGGCGAGGCGGACCGGGCCGGTGCAGGTGGCGCCGTCGGCGGAGAAGTCCTCCTCCACGGAGAGGGACTCGGCGTCCAGCGCCGGGCCGCCCGGCGGTGCGGTCAGCGTGGAGCCGTCGAGGGCGAGTCCGGCGCCGACGGTCGCGGAGCGCAGCGTGACGGTGCCGTCGATCCGGCAGTCGAGCAGCGCGCACGCGCGGTCGAACCGCGCTTCGGCCGCGCCGAGTCCGGGCAGCGCGCAGTCGCGCAGTTCCAGGGCGCCGAAGCGGGCGCCGTCGAGCCGCGGCGCCTCGTCCAGCACGCAGCGCTCCAGCCGTACCGCGCACGCGATGTCGGCTTCGGCGAGGTCCAGCGTGCCGGTCACGCGGGCGCCGCGCAGCCGGAGCCTGGCCAGGTGCCCGGGGTACGGCGGCGGGGGCGCGAGCAGCACCCGGCGCAGCACCGCCGCGGCCACCTCGGGCACGTCGTCGCACCACTCGCCGCGCCGGTACGCCTCCCAGACCCGCAGGGCGTGCGGTTCCCAGCCGTCCGGCGCGTCCCCGTCCGGCGGATGTCCGGCCGTCGTCATCGGTTTCCCCCCTCGCGCCGTACGGCCTCCCCCGGCCGCGGCGCACCGCATGGCTACCCAGCGGGCGGCCGGATCAAGCTGGGGCGCCGCCCGGTCGCCCGAGGGTGAGGTGGATCACACGTTCGGAGTGCATAGAAGTGCGGCCGTCACCGTCTTTCCCTGAGTGCGGGGGGTGCGGGCCATCGGAGGAAGCGGGGACGGCGGGATGCAGCAGACAGGGGCGGGTGAGTTCGACGCGTTCGTGGCGGCCCGCTGGTCGTCGTTGCTCCACCTCGCCCGGCTGCTGACCGGCGGCGACCGGCACCGGGCGGAGGACCTCGTGCAGGAGTCCCTGGTCAAGCTCTGGTTCCGGTGGCCGAAGATCGCCCACGAGGCGCCGGAGGCGTATGTGCGCCAGGTGATGGCGCGGGCCGCGGCGCGCTCGGCGCGGCGGCGCTGGTGGGGGGAGCGTCCCGTCGAGCAGGTGCCCGAGACCTCGGCGGTGGGCGACGTGTCCGCGACCGTCGCCGAGCGCTCGCGCATCGAGGCCGCGCTGGCGCAACTGCCGACCCGGCAGCGGGCGGTGGTGGTGCTGCGCTACTACCAGGACCTCTCCGAGAGACAGGTGGCGGAGGCGCTGGGCTGCCCGGTGGGCACGGCCCGGTCGCACGCTGCACGCGGAGTCGCCCGGCTGCGGCAGCTCCTGGCCGACGTCACGGAGCCGGTGGGGTGAAGGAGACGCCCGTGGACGACCACATGGATCACTTCGACGGTTTCGACGGTTTCGACGGTTTCGAGGGCTTCGGCGGCAGGGGCCGCGACGGCCTCGGCGTCCCCGTCGGCTCCGACAGCCCCGACGGCACGCACCGCTTCGAGCGGCGGCTCACCGTGCTGATGCGCGACAGCGAGCGGCACGCGCCCTTCGAGCCGCGGCACCGAGAGCGCCTGCGGGCCGGTGTGCGGGCGCGTCGGCGGGCGCGGGCGGCGCGACGCGCCGTCGGCTCCGCCTTCGCGGTCGCCGGACTCGGCGTCGGACTGCTGCTCCTGCCCGGCCGGCACGTCCGGGACGAACCCAGCGCACCCGTCCCGCGGCCCACGGCGGTCCCGTCGGCCACGACTTCGGCCCCGGCTACCTCCCCGCCGTCCCCGCCGGCCTCGCCGTCCGCACCTCCCCCCACATCGGCGCCGCCCGCCTCCTCGGCCACGGCCACGACCACGACCGGGGCGCCCGGTGCGGACTTCACGATCGCCCCGCCGCCCTCCACGTCGGTCCCGGCCACCTCCCCGGCGACGTCGAGCTCACCGGGGACGGGGGCGGGGACGACGGCGACCGAGCCGCCGTCCCCTCCCACCGAGACCTCCCTCGCCGGTCCGTCCGGCCACCCCGCCTCCTGAGCGGACCCGAGCGGAACCCCGAGCACAGCCCTGAGCACAGCCCCGAGCAGCACCCCGAGCACAGCCCTGAGCAGCACCCCGAGCACAACCCCCGAGCAGAAAAGGACCGACCGTGACAGAGACCGGCCTCGACGCCTCGCCGGGCACCGGCCGCCCACCCCTGCCGGGCCCCCGCCGCACCCCGATACCCGCGCTGCCGGCACACCACCCGGACCCCGTAATCGACATCGTCGTACCGGTGTTCAACGAGGAGGCCGACCTGGAGCCCGGCGTACGGCGGCTGCACGCGCACCTGCGCGCGACCTTCCCCTACCCGTTCCGCATCACCGTCGCCGACAACGCCAGTACCGACGACACACCCCGGATCGCCGCCCGGCTGGCCGACGAACTCCCCGAGGCGCGGTGGCTGCGGCTGACCGAGAAGGGGCGCGGCCGGGCGTTGCGGACCGCCTGGTCGCGGTCGGACGCCCCGGTGCTGGCCTATCTGGACGTGGACCTGTCCACCGAGCTGACGGCGCTGCTGCCGCTGGTCGCCCCGCTCGTCTCCGGGCACTCCGACATCGCCATCGGCACCCGGCTCGCCCCGGGCGCGCGCGTGGTGCGCGGGCCCAAACGGGAGGTCGTCTCCCGGTGCTACAACGTCATCCTGCGCACCGCCCTCGGCGTGGGCTTCTCCGACGCCCAGTGCGGTTTCAAGGCGGTGCGCCGCGAGGCCGCCGAGCGACTGCTGCCGCTGGTGCGGGACCCGGAGTGGTTCTTCGACACCGAACTGCTGGTGCTCGCCGAGCGGGCCGGGCTGCGGATCCACGAGGTGCCGGTCGACTGGGTCGACGACCCCGACAGCCGGGTGGACCTCCTGCCGACCGCGCTGGCCGACCTCCGCGGCATCGCCCGGATCGCCCGCCGCCCGGCCCGCACCGCGCTCCTCCCCGCCCCCGCCGTCCTCCCGCCGGCCACCCGCGCCCGCCGCTTCGCCGCCGCCGCGGCCCTGGCCGCCCTCGCGCACCTGCTCCTGTACGCGGCGCTGCGCCCGGCCACCGGCGCGCAGAGCGCCAACGCGCTGGCCGTCCTCGTCTGCGCCCTCGCCGGACCCGCGGCGCACCGGCGGCTCACCCTGCCGGTCGCACTGCTGCTGACCGGCGGAACCCTCGCGGCCCTGCACCACGCCGCGCCGTCCGCCGCCCACCGCACCGAACTCGCCGCCCTGGCCGCCGCCGACCTGGCCGTCGCGCTGCTGCGGTCCCCCTTCCTCCGCACGGGTGCGGCCCGCGCCGCGTCCCGTCGCCGCCGTACCGGGGCCGCAGCCCGATGAGCCGAGAGAACATCCGGAACGGGGCGGACGCGACGGCCGCGACGGCGACGGCCGCGGACGCGGCCGGCACGGCCGCCGCCCCCGAGGACACCCCCGCCCCCTCGTCCATACATACGCCCCGCTCGGCGCTGCGCAGCGCCGCCCGCCGCCTCGGCCCCGTCCTCGCGGTCTACGGCACGCTGAAGCTCGCCGGCTTCGTCGTCTTCCTCTCCCTGCTCGACTCCGCCGGCGACTACCGCACCAAGGCCCCCCGCTTCGGCGGCGGCGCCCACCCCTGGGACGTCCTGGCCACCTGGGACGGCTGGTGGTACCAGCAGATCGCCGCGCACGGCTACCACCCGGCGCTGGAGGCGGTCCCCGGCGCGACCGGCCTGATCACCGTCCAGGAGAACTCGGCGGCGTTCTTCCCGCTGTACCCGGCCCTGATGCGGCTGGTCTCCGAGGTCACCGGGCTGGGCCTGTACGGCGCCGGGCTGCTGGTCTCCGTCGTCGCGTCCTTCGCCGCCGCCCTCGGGATCTACGCCCTGACCGAGCGGTTCGGCGGCCGGCGGGCGGGGCTCGCCGCCGCCGGACTGTGGGCCGTGTGGCCGGGTTCCGGCGTGGAATGGGCGGTCTACTCCGACTCGCTCTACGTCGCCCTCGCCGTCTGGGCCTGCCACGCCGTCCTGACCCGCCGCTGGCTCACCGCCGGGGTGCTCACCTGCCTCGCCGGCCTCAACCGCCCCACCGCCGCTGCGCTGATCGCCGCGCTGGCCGTGGCCGCGCTGCTCGCGCTGCGCCGGCGCGAGGACGGCGCCCGCCCCCTGGCCGCGCTGCTGATCGCCCCGCTCGGCCTGGCCGGCTACCTCGCCTGGGTGGGCCACCGCATGGGCGACTACGGCGGCTACTTCAAGCTCCAGAGCGGCGCGTGGGCCCACTCCTTCGACTACGGCAAGCACACGCTGCGCGTGCTCAGGTCGCTGCCGGTGGGCCACTACGACTACATCTACGCCTACCCCTACGAGGATCTGATCGGCGTCGGCGTCGTCCTGCTGGCGCTCGCGCTGCTCCTGCTGCTGATCCGGCTGCGGCCACCGGTCGCCTTGGTCGTCTACACGGTCATGACCATGGTCCTGGTCCTGGGCAGCCAGCAGATCTTCGGCAACGTTTCGCGCTACCTGCTCCCCGCCTTCCCGCTGTTCCTCCCGCTCGCCCTCGCCCTGCGCCGGATCGGCCCCGCCCTGCTGTACACGCTGCTCGGCATCGCGGCGCTGGCCTCCGGCTCGTACGCGGGCTACGCCCTCTTCGAACTCGGCATCCCGTAGCCGCGGGCGGCGCGCGGCCTCCGCCAGACTGGGAGCACGTCCCGGCCACGCGGCCGGCCGCCCGCCCCACCTGCCTCCCGCCCGAGGAGAACGCGTCGATGCCCCTCCCGTACGTCCTGCTGTCCGCCGCCGTCTCCCTCGACGGCTACCTGGACGACACCGGCCCCGACCGCCTCCTGCTGTCCGGCCCCGCCGACTTCGAGCGGGTGGACGAGGTACGGGCGTCCGTGGACGCGATCCTCGTCGGGGCCGGCACGCTGCGCGCCGACAACCCGCGGCTGCTGGTCAACTCGCCCGAGCGGCGCGCGGCCCGGGTCGCCGCCGGGCTGCCGGAGTACCCGCTGAAGGTCACGGTCAGCGCCTCGGGCGAACTGGACCCTGGGGCGCGCTTCTGGCACACGGGCGGCGCGAAGGCCGTCTACACCACCGACGAGGGAGCCGCGCGCCTGCGGCGCACCGGCCTCACCCCGGCCACACACCCCGCCGTCGACGTCGTGCCCCTGGGCCCGGAGCTCGACTGGCGGCTGCTGCTCGCACACCTGCACGACGTGCTCGGTGTGCGGCGGCTCATGGTCGAGGGCGGCGGCACGATCCACACCCAGCTGCTCCAGCGGCAGCTCGCCGACGAGGTGCAGCTCGTGCTCGCCCCGCTGTTCGTGGGCGACCCGGCCGCGCCCCGGCTGTTCGGGCCGGGGTCGTACCAGGGCGGGCGGCTGCGGCTGGTGGAGACCCGGGCCGTCGGGGACGTGGTCCTCCTGCGGTACGAGCCCACCGCACCCGGCGCCGGCGGGCGGACCGTCCCCGCCGACCGGCACTGGCTGCGGACCGCCTGCGAGCTGGCGCTGCGGTGCCCGCCCTCGGCGACCGCGTTCAGCGTGGGCGCGGTGGTGGTCGCCGCCGACGGCACCGAGTTGGCGCGGGGCCACTCGCGGGAGGCCGGCGATCCCGTCGTGCACGCGGAGGAGGCGGCACTCGCCAAGATCGACCCGGCCGATCCGCGGCTCGGCGGGGCCACGGTGTACAGCAGCCTGGAGCCGTGCGCCCGACGCGCCTCCCGGCCGCGGCCGTGCGCCCGGCTGATTCTGGACGCCGGGGTGCGGCGGGTGGTCACGGCCTGGCGGGAGCCGGACACGTTCGTCGAGGCGGCCGACGGGGCCGGGCTCCTGGCGGGCGCGGGCGCGGAGGTCGTCGTCCTGCCGGAGTACGAGGCGGCGGCCCGGGAGCCCAACCGGCACCTGGATCCGGGGCTCAGGTGAACTCGTGTGCAACCAGCCCCGAACATGGGATACACTGGTTTCACCGACGCGGGGTGGAGCAGCTCGGTAGCTCGCTGGGCTCATAACCCAGAGGTCGCAGGTTCAAATCCTGTCCCCGCTACTGAAGACTCAGGGCCGGAATCCGATCACAGGATTCCGGCCCTGAGTGTTTCCCGGACACCGTGGCCCTCGACCCTCGCCCCCCGTCACCACACGTGAGCGGGCCGACCCCCTCCGCATAACAACTGACACACCATCACCTCGCGCCGCGTACCGCCGATGGCCGAGGAGAGCCCGTGGATGGCCTGATTCTTTGTCAACTCACCCGCCTTCAGTCCCCCGTGAGCGGTATGTCCTGGCCAAAAAGGTTTAATGATCAAGCCGCACGGCTTGGAATCAAACCCCCACGTCTATTAACGTTCGATAACGCAGCGCGGTCGTCCCAGCCGTCACCAGAGGCGGCTCCGTGCGCGCACGCGCCGAATCCCGCGAGGGAACCGGGGAACCACCACCTTGGGGTGAATCGCACGTCACCCGTGCCGTCATGGCCGGTCGACGCGCGTAGGAGACCTTCCCGCTCCGAACCCGTCAGCTAACCCGGTAGGCGACGCGGAAGGAAAGGAGCACGCCCGCGTGGCGTCCAACCGGCCTGCCTCTGAAGCCCCGTTCCTGCCGAGCCGGCGCACCGAGTCCTTCGGTTACGGCGAGCGGCGCCCCGACGAGGGCCCCTGGGAGGAGTGGAACCCCACCGAGGACTCCCTCCGCCCCGTACGCGGCCGGCACCGCGTCGCCAAGCAGCGCGGCGGCGGGCTCGCGCGCAGCTCCACCGTCCTCGGCGTCGGCGTCATCGCCGCCGTCGGCGCGGGCGGCATGGCCAGCGCCAACACCGGCAAGCCGCCGGTCTCCCTCTCGCTGCCCGACCTGCCCTCCGTGGACCACCTGCCGGCGGTCGGCGCGCTCTTCGACGACTCCGCCGAGGACACCGCCGCACCCGTGGGCTCGGCGACCGCGCTCAGCGACGTGGTCGAGGCCACCCCCCAGGTCCCGCAGGCTGAGCAGGCCCAGCAGGTCCAGGCCGCGCGCGGCACCGCCGACGCGGGCGAGGCGCTGCGCAACCGGATCATGGCCCAGGCCGAGCAGCAGCAGGCCCAGGTCGAGGCGAAGGCGCGGGCCGCCACCGAGGCCGCCGCGGTGAAGAAGGCCCAGGCCGACGCGGCCCAGGCCAAGCAGGAGGCCGAGGCCAAGGCCGCCGCCGCGAAGAAGCGGGCGGAGGAGGAGGCCAGGAAGAAGGCCGAGGAGGCGCGCCTGGCCGAGCTGGCCAAGCAGTACACGCTGCCGACCTCGTCCTACACGATCACCTCCACCTTCGGCCAGGCCGGCTCCATGTGGTCCTCCGGCCACCACACCGGCCTCGACTTCGCCGCGCCCACCGGCACGCTGATCAAGGCCATCCACAGCGGCACCGTCACCGAGGCCGGCTGGGCCGGCGCCTACGGCTACCGCACGATCCTCACCCTCGACGACGGCACCGAGCTGTGGTTCTGCCACCAGTCCTCGATCAGCGTCTCGGCCGGCCAGAAGGTCGGCACCGGCGAGGTCATCGGCCGGGTCGGCGCCACCGGCAACGTCACCGGGCCGCACCTGCACCTGGAGGTGCACCCGGGCGGGCAGGCCACCGGCATCGACCCGATGGCGTGGCTGAACGGCAAGGGCCTCAACCCCTGAGACGGCCCCGCACGGACGCTCCGCCGGGCGCTGTTTGCGCGATCTTTGCGCCCGGATCCGGCGGGGCACGGAATGGGCCGCTCTGCCATGGCCGTTGATGTCGTACATGACTTCTCTTCGCAAGCTCGGCCAGTCCGACCTCGAGGTCTTCCCGCTCGCCCTCGGCGGCAACGTCTTCGGCTGGACCGCCGACCGGAACCGGTCCTTCGCCGTGCTCGACGCCTACGCGGCGGCCGGCGGCAACTTCGTGGACACCGCCGACTCCTACTCCGCGTGGATCGAGGGCAACCACGGCGGCGAGTCCGAGACGATCATCGGCGAGTGGATCAAGGAGCGCGGCAACCGCTCCGACGTCGTCATCGCCACCAAGGTCAGCCAGCACCCCGACTTCAAGGGCCTGTCCGCCGCCAACATCAAGGCCGCCGCCGACGCCTCCCTCAAGCGGCTCGGCACCGACCACATCGACCTGTACTACACCCACTTCGACCAGCCCGAGGTGCCCGTCGAGGAGATCATCGGCGCCCTGGACGAGCTGGTGAGGGCGGGCAAGGTGCGCCAGATCGGCGCCTCCAACATCTCCGCCGAGCGCCTGAAGGCGTCCCTGGAGTTCTCCGAGCGCGAGGGCCTGGCCCGCTACGTGGCGCTCCAGCCGCACTACAACCTCGTCTCGCGCGACACCTACGAGGGAGAGCTGCGGGACCTCGCCGAGCGGGCCGGCCTGGCCGCGATGCCGTACTTCGCGCTGGCCTCCGGCTTCCTGACCGGCAAGTACCGGCCGGGCGCGACGGTGGACAGCGCACGGGCCGAGGGCGCCGCCAAGCACCTGGCGACCGAGCGCGGCCAGAAGGTCCTTACCGCCCTCGACGAGGTCGCCCGGGCCCATGACGCCGAGGTCGCCACGGTGGCCCTGGCCTGGCTCGCGGCCCAGCCGACGGTGGCCGCCCCGATCGCCTCGGCGCGGACCGTGGAGCAGCTCCCGGCCCTGCTCGCCGTCGCCGGACTGCGGCTGACGGACGACGAGATCGGCAAGCTGACCCAGGCATCCGCCTGACCGGACGATCCGACCCGGGCGATCCGACCCGGGCGATCCGATCCGGGTGATCCGATCCGATCCGGACGACCGGCTCAGATCAGGGTTGCGTCCGGTAGGGGTTGTACGCGGGGTACGGCGCCGGAGCCGCGCCGGCGGCGCCGTACGACCCGTACCCCTGCGCCGCCCCGGGCGCGACCGGACCGCTCTGCGGATACCCGTACCCGTGCGCACCGGGGCCGGGGCCCTGGGGGCGCGGGTGGGGGTGCGGGGCGCCGTAGCGCTGGGACTGGCCGTACACGCCGAGGACCGGCCACGGCGGGGCGACCACCCGCACCGGCGGCGCGGTCATCCGGGCCGCGTGGTCGAGCGCGGGCCGCGCCACCTCGCGGCCGCGCCACATCGCGTGCAGCAGCTCCTGCTCGCGGGCGGCGAAGCCGGCGCCGGCCCGGCCGAGGCGGCCGCGGCGGCGCAGGAACGCCAGCGAGGTCGCGTACGCCTCGTACTGGGCGACGGTGCGCGCCGCGGGCTTGCCCAGGTGCCGGCCGGCGTACTCGCGGGCCACCCGGCGGGCCCGCATGGACCCGAGGGCGAACGGCTCGGCGGGGGTCAGCCACCCGGCGGCGGCGTACGCGGGCAACTCCTCGCGCACCGTGCGCAGCTCCCGCTGGCGGGTCCAGACCACCAGCCAGGTCAGCAGCCCGAGGGCGGGCAGCATGAAGGCGCCGTAGACCGCGAAGAAGCCGTACTCGCCGAAGGTCGAGGAGCTGTTCCAGAAGGCGTGCATGCCCATCGCCAGCAGCAGTCCGGCCGGCGGCAGCAGGGCGCGGCGCACCCGGTGGCGCTCGGCGGACAGGGACGCGGCGATGCCGAAGCCGATGCCGGTGAAGACGGTGAACAGCGGGTGCGCGAAGGGCGACATCACCACGCGCACGAAGAAGGTGGCCGCGGTGACGGAGGCGATGCCCCGGCCGCCGGTCATCTGGTCGGCGCCGAAGGCGGTGCCGAGGTAGAGGATGTTCTCGGTGAACGCGAAGCCGGTCGCGGTCACCCCGGCTATCACCACCCCGTCGACGATGCCGGTGAAGTCGCGTCTGCGGAAGAGGAAGACCAGCAGCACGGCGGCGGCCTTCGCGGACTCCTCCACGATCGGGGCTATCACCGTCGCGCCCAGGGTGTCCGCCCCGGCCGGGTCGGCGGTCGCCGTGGCGATCCACTTCGTCGCGAAGCTGTTGGCGACGATGGCGATGAGCGCCGCGGCGCAGGCGCCCCACGCGAACGCGAACACCATGTTGCGCCAGGGTCCCGGGTCGACGCGGTCCAGCCAGCGGAACGCGGCCGTCAGCAGCGGCACCGGCAGCACGGCCAGGCCCAGTCCGACCAGGAGACCCTCGGTGCCGGTCTGCCGCCGTACGAGGGCGAGGATGACGAGCCCGGACAGCGCCAGCAGGGCGGCCAGGGCGCCGTACCGCACCCACCGTTTCTGCCACCAGTGGGCGTGCCGCGGTGGGCCGCCGACGGGGGCGGGACCGCTGGGATGCGTCGGGTACGGGGGACTGGTGACCACGTGATTGACCCTAACGAGGGAGGGGACCGCCCGCGACGGGGTATCGAGGTCCGGGCGCGGGCGGTGCGGTCCTGTGCGGTCTCGTGCTATCGCTGCTGCTCGTCGTGGGGTACGCGGCGAAAGAGCAGGTCGTTCACCACGTGCCCCTTCTCCAGGCCCTGGCCCTCGAACCGGGTCAGGGGGCGGAAGCCGGGGCGGGGGGCGAAGCCGCCGTCGGCGCGGGTGTTCTCGAAGGCGGGGTGCGCGGTCAGCACGTCGAGCATCTGTTCGGCGTACGGCTCCCAGTCGGTCGCGCAGTGCACGATCGCCCCGGGCCGCAGCCGGGCGGCGGCCAGCGTCAGGAACTCCGGCTGGATCAGCCGCCGCTTGTGGTGCCGCTTCTTGGGCCAGGGGTCGGGGAAGTAGACGCGCAGGCCGTCGAGGGAGTCCGGGGTGAGCATCTCGCGCAGCAGGATGATCGCGTCGCCGTTGGCGACCCGGACGTTGCCGAGGCCGGTGCGTTCGGCGAGGGCCAGCAGGTTGCCCTGACCGGGCGTGTGGACGTCGACGGCCAGGATGCCGGTGTCCGGGTCGGCGGCCGCCATCTTCGCGGTGGCCTCGCCCATCCCGAACCCGATCTCCAGCACGACGGGGCGGCGGTCGCCGAACAGCTCGGCCAGGTCCAGGACCCGCTGTCCGTCGATGTCCAGCCCCCACCGGGACCACAGCCGCTGGAGCGCCTCCGCCTGCCCGGTGGTGACCCGGCTGCGCCGGGGCTGGAAACTCCGGATCCGCCGCTCGAAGTGCGATCCGGCCGGATCGGCCTGGGGGCCGTCGGGGAAGCGGGGCTCCCCCTTGGGCCGGCCGAGCGGAACGGCGCCGTCGGCGTCGGGTGCGGGCTGACGGGCGGGAGAAAGCTTCAAGGACTCAGACACAGTGCCACCGATTTTACGACCCGGTCGAGCGAAGCAGCCCGTCCGGCGGGTGAGGACGAGGCCGTTCGGGCCGACAGCGGGGGTCCGGGAGCGGCAGCCCCCAGGGACGGGCCGGGCAGGGACGGGCCGGGCAGGGGCGGGGACCCTCCGGGGGGAGACCCTCACCCCTGCGCCAGGGCCGACAGCGCCCGGCGGGCGACCTCGCGTCCGATCGGCAGCGACGCCGTGGCCGCCGGCGACGGCGCGTTCAGCACGTGCACCGCCCGCGCCCCCTCCCGGATCAGGAAGTCGTCCACCAGCGTCCCGTCCCGCAGCACCGCCTGCGCCCGCACGCCCGCGGCGGCCGGCACCAGATCCCCGTCCGCCACCTCCGGCAGGAGCCTGCGCACCGCCTGCGTGAACGCCCCCTTGGACACCGACCGCCGCAGCTCCCCGGCCCCGTACCGCCAGTGCCGCCGGGCGATCCGCCACGAGCCCGGCCAGCCGAGCGTCCCGGCCAGCTCCCGGGGCCGTACGACCCCCCACCCGTACCCCTCGCGGGCCAGCGCCGGCACCGCGTTGGGCCCGACGTGCACGCCGCCGTCGATCCCGCGGGTGAGGTGCACGCCGAGGAACGGGAACGCCGGGTCCGGCACCGGATACACCAGGCCCCGCACCAGCTCCGGCCGCGCCAGCTCGTAGTACTCCCCGCGGAACGGCACGATCCGCATCCCCGGGTCGTCGCCGGTCAGCCGCGCCACCTCGTCGCAGTGCAGCCCCGCGCAGTTCACCAGCACCCGCCCGCGCACGACGTCCCCGCGCGCGGTGCGGACGGCCACCCCCAGCCGCGGGCGGCGGTCCACCTGGACGACCCGCGCCCCGTAGCGGATCTCCGCGCCGGAGGCGTCGGCCAGGTGCCGGGCCACGTCGGTGTAGTCGCAGATTCCGGTCGTGCCCACGTGGATCGCGGCCAGTCCGCGCACCTCGGGCTCGTACTCCGCGATCTGCGCGGCGCCCAGCTCGCGCACCGGGATGTCGTTCTCCCGGCCGCGCTGCACCAGGGCGTGCAGCCGGGGCAGCTCGGCGCGCGAGGTCGCGACGATCAGCTTGCCGGTGACGGCGTGCGCGACGCCGTACTCGGCGCAGAACTTGACCATCTCGGCCGCGCCCCGCACCGCGTACCGCGCCTTGAGGGAGCCCGGCCGGTAGTAGATCCCGCTGTGGATCACCCCGCTGTTGCGTCCCGTCTGGTGCCGGGCCGGGCCCGGCTCCTTCTCCAGCACGGTCACGCGGGTGCCCGGCGCGGCGCGCGTGATCGCGTACGCCGTCGACAGCCCGACGATCCCGCCGCCGACCACCAGCACGTCGCAGTCGTGAGCGATCCTCGGCCGCATCCGCTCCACCTCCCGCCTCGATAGTGCACCGTGCCACTGACAATGCCCGCGAACCCGGGTGGCGGACGCCCTCCGGGCGCCCCGAGGCGGACGGCTGCCGGCTAGGCGGGGGTCACCAGCAGCGGCCGGGCCCGTTCGCGCAGCTCGGCCACGCGGGGTTCGTCGCCGTAGGGCTCCAGCCGGTGCAGGAGGTCCCTGACGTACTCCATGGTGCGCGCCGAGGAGATGCGCCCGGCGACCTCCACCGCCCGCACGCCCTGCTCGCAGGCCGCGTCCAGGTTGCCCGACTCCAGTTCGGCGACCGCGGAGACGACGAGCCGGAGGCCGTGCGAGCGCACGAACTCCTCCGTCGGCTTCGACAGCGCCTGCTCGGTGAAGCGGCGGACCTGGCGGGGCGCCTTCAGGTCGCGGTAGCACTCGGCGGCGTCGGCGGCGAACCGGTCGTAGCCGTAGAAGCCCAGCCAGGAGGGGTCGTTGTCGCCCTCCCGGGAGCGCTCCAGCCAGCCCTCGGCCGCCTTCAGGGCCGCGCCGGCCGCCTGGGCGTCCCCGGCGCGCGCGTGGGCGCGTGCCTCCACGAGGCGGAAGAAGCTCATGGTGCGGGCCGTGGCCAGGCCGCGGTTGCGCTCCAGGGCGGCCTGCGCGAGGTCGACGCCCTCGTCGCCGAAGCCGCGGTAGGTCGCCTGGAGGGACATCGACGCCAGGACGTAGCCCCCCAGGGGCACGTCGGCCGCCGCGCGGGCCAGCCGCAGCGCCTGGATGTAGTAGCGCTGCGCGGCCTCCTGCTGGCCGGTGTCGAAGGCCATCCAGCCGGCCAGCCGGGTCAGCTCGGCGGACGCGCCGAACAGGGCCCTGCCGACCTCGTCGGAGTACGAGCCGAGCAGCAGCGGCGCCGCCTCCACCCGCAGACACTCCGGGACCATCGACGAACGCCAGTCGCCGCCCCCGTACTTGGAGTCCCAGCGCCTGGCGTCCTCGGCGGCCTCGCGCAGCTTCCCGACGTCGCTGTGGCCGACTTTCAGCGGTGCGCCCGAGCCCTCCGCCGTGTTCGCCTCGCGTGCCACCGAGCTGTCGGCCGGGGTTATCAGCCACCGGGAGGCGGGAGTGGCGTACGCGGTCACGGCGAACGAGCCGGCCAGCGACTGCCAGATGCCGCCGGAGCCGGCCCGGCGCCCGGCCAGGTCCAGCCGGTACAGCTCGGTCGCCGACCGCACCGCCTGGGCGACGTCCCGGGGGAAGGCGAGGCCCACCTCGGGCGCGGGGTCCGCGTCCGCCAGGCCGATCTCGTGCAGCGGCACCGGGCGGCCGAGCTTCTGGCCGATGGCGGCGGCGATGAGGTGCGGCGCCGCGCCCTGCGGCACCATCCCCTTCGAGACCCAGCGCGCCACCGACGTCTTGTCGTAGCGAAGTGTCAAACCGCGCTGGGCGCCGAGGTCGTTGACGCGCCGTGCGAGCCCTGCGTTGCTGATTCCCGCGAGGGCGAGAACGGCGCCGAGTTTCTCGTTCGGCCCGCGTTGCTCCCTGGACATGCGCCACCCCTCGACACAGACGGCTGCCGCGCTGGCATAACCACGCGGCATTCGTAAACCCAGCGTAGTTCGCCGCATCCCAAGCGTTAAGGGGCATTCTTCCGGATGGCGGGATTGTGGTCCGCACGGGAGTACGGAGCCTGCACGCAGGGTGCCGGCGTGCTCCCGATGTGTGGCCGTGCGCCCGTGCGTGCGCTCTACTCCGGCCACCGGAGCGGCTGTTGCATGGTCCTGCGTGGGTCGGCCCGCTGTACTGGATCCAGTGGGCTGGGGGACACCGCCGCCTACATCCCCGCGGGCGGCGGACCGGTCCGGGAGGCGAACTCCGCCTCCCGGACCGTGCGTTGCCGGCTGCCGCGCCGCGCGTGTACGGAGCGTGCGCACGCCAGTTCGCCGAACTCCGATTTGGCTGAAAATAGCCCCATCGTCCCGTCACCTAATTCCGTCCCCACCATGGCACTTGACGGCGCGCGGAGTATCGCGGGGAGCGCATCAGGGGGCGCATTCAGGTCGCGACGACCTTGCCCGGTACGGCCGTTCGCCGTCGGCGCGCCATCGACGCGGTCGGCGCGCGAAGGCGCGCACCGCGGGCCCGAGGCGGCTCCGCCTCCCCTCCGGCGCGCTTCCTTCGTGGCAGCATGGTGACCGGTTCGAACGGTGCACCTGGTTGTCCGCGGTCCGTGGAGGCGTCGATGCGGTGGTTGGTGGGGTGGAGCAGCGCCGCCGCGGGCGCCGACCGGATCGGTTCCGCCGGCGCCACCGGGTACGACGGCGAGACCGTGCAGCCGGTGGGCTCCCAGCTCCTGTGGAGCGATCCCGATCCGCTGTGGGCGGTCGGCGACTGGCGGCCCGACGAGGTCCGCCTGGTGCAGGCCGACGCGCAGACCAGGGTCGCGGTGCTCGGCACCTGCGGCGCCTCCGACGAACAGCTGCGCATCGGCCTGTTCGCGGCGCGCGGGGGCGCACTGCGGCATCTGACCGCCTGGCCCGGCAGTTACACGGCCGTCGTCCAGGTGGGCCGCCGCATCACCGTCTGCGGCGACCTCGCGGGCGCGCGCCCGGTGTTCCACACCCCCTGGGCCGGCGGCACGGCCTACGCGACGGCCGCGCTGCCGCTGGCCGACCTCGTCGAGGCCAACCTCGACTTCGGGCACCTGGCCGCCCTGCTCGCCGCTCCCGACGTACCGGCCGCGCTCGCCGACTCCACGCCCTACGAGGGCGTCCGGCGCATCCCTCCGGGGCACGCCCTGATCCTGCGGGCCGGGGCGCGCGAGGTCGCCGGGTACGAGCCGGTCGCCTCGCTCGCCGTCGCCGCGCCCCCCGCCGACCCCGACAGCGCGGTCGACGCGGTGCGCGACGCCCTGGTCGAGGCCGTCCGGGCCCGCCTCTCCGCGCCCCGGCACGTGCCCGACATCGACCCCGGCCCGGTGCCCGGCATGGGCCCGGCCGAGCGCCGCGCGGCCCGCGGGATGCCGGTGCCCGGGATCGGCGCCGACCTGTCCGGCGGCCCGGCCTCGGGCACGCTCGCCCTGCTGGCCGCCGGCCTGCCGGGCAACCCCGGCACGCTCCTGGGCCACGGCACCGGCGCCGGCGAACGCCTGCTCGCCGTCACCTTCAACGACCTCGCCGTCGGCGGCCGCGAGGCGGAACTCGAACGGGCCGGGACCCTCGCCGCCAACCCGCGCCTGCACCACGTGGTCGTCACCGGCGGCGAGGACGTCCTGCCCTACGTCGACCTGGACGGCCCGCTCACCGACGAGCCCGGCCCGTCCCTGGTCACGGCGGCCCGGCACCGCGCCCGGCTGGCCGCGGGCAGCGCCGACCACTTCACCGGCTACGGCGCCCGCCAGGTGCTCGACGCGCATCCCGCGCGCCTGGCCGACCTCCTGATGGACCGCAAACGGCGCCACCTGGTCCGCCCCGTCGCCGCCCTCACCAGAGCCGACGGCTCGGTCCTGGTGCCCGCGCGGGTCTACGGCGCGGCCCGGCGGCTGGCCCGCACGCCCTACCGCTCCGGCCTGGAGGGGCTGGCCGACCGGCTGCTGCACCGCCGCTTCGACGAGCCCGCGGGCGCGGTCGGGGCGTCGCTGGCCGCGCTCACCTGGGGCGGGCCCGGCCCGGCCGCACGGTGGCTGACCGGTGAGGCGCTGGCTGAAGTATCGGTTCGCCTCCAGGGCGCGACGACCCGGCCCGGCGCCGGCCCCGGCCAGCGGCCGGGCGACCACCGCGCACGGGCCGCGCTGGCGCGCTGCGCCGCGGACCTGCGCGTCCTGGAACAGGCCGCCGAGATCCGCTCCCAGCGGCTGCACACCCCGTTCCTCGACAACCAGGTCGTCCGCGCCTGCCGCGCCCTGCCGGAGGCCCTGCGCGTCCAGCCGGGGGCCCGCGCGGCCATCCTGCGCACGGTCCTGGAGGGCGCCGGAGTCGGCGAACTGCCGCCTGGCTGGGGCGCGCCCTCGCACGCCCCGGCGGCCGTCGCGGCCCGGGCGGGACTGCGGGTGGCCGTGGACGGCCTGATCGACCTGTTCGCCACCCCGCTGCTCGCGGAGGCGGGGCTCGTGGAGGCGCGGGTGGTCCGCAAGGCCCTGCGCGCGGCGGCCCAGGGCGAGCCGCTGCCCCTGGACGGCCTGGCGGACCTGGTCGCCCTGGAGATGTGGCTGCGCCGCCTGCTCGCCCGCCGGGGCACCTGCTGGACCGGCACCCCGGCCCGCGCCCGCGCGGTCCCGGCCGGCATCGCCCCCCAACGCGACGCCCTGGCCTCCGGCAGCTGAACACCCCACCCCGAGACGCCCCACCGCCCCCGAACGCCCCGCCCCCGTCGACCCACACGGCCAGCGGCCGACCGGCGTCGGTTCAGTGAGGTCTTCGCCGTCAGCGGCCGTGCGGTGCCACCTGCTTCGGCCCGCACGTTCAGGGGCCGAGGGGTCCCGGCCGGCATCGTCCGCCAGCGCGACGCCCTGGCCTCCGGCGGCCGAACAACCTGCCCCGAGACAACCCGCCGCTTCGCGCCGTACGGGTCGTGTCGAGGCACGGCGTAGGCGTCGGCCAGGGCCGGTGACGTCGAGCCGTGCCGTCAACGCCGCTCCCGTCGAGCGGCGGCGTCAACCGTCAAGCGTGTGCCGTCACCCAGCCGACGTACCGCCGGCCGGAGACCGGTGAGCGGCATTCCGCCGGCCACCGGCCCGCAACTCGCCGATCCACAGCCCGCCGCTCCGCAACGCGCCGCTCCGCAGCCCGCCGTACCTCACGCGGAGCCCGACGCGCCGACCGCGCCGCCCCTTACGCCGGGCGGGACCGCAGGCCCTCCAGGAGGATGTCCAGGAGGCGGGCCGAGGCGGCCGCCTGCTGGGCCGGGTCGGGGAGCGAGGGCGCCGCCGTCGCGATGACCAGCAGCACGTCCGACACCGACACGTCCGGCCGCAGTTCGCCCGCCGCGCGGGCCCGCTCCACCAGCCGCCCCACGACCTCCAGCAGCGCCGCCGCCCCCGCGTCGTCGAGCGCGGGATCCGCCGCGAGCGCGGCCCCGTCGGCCACCAGCCGCAGCTCTCCCGAACCGGGCTGGGTCCGCTGCTGCGGCAGCCGGGCGCCGTCCGGCCCGGCCGCGCCGTCGGCGTGCTCCTCGGCGACGCCGACCCGCAGCACCTGCGGCGGCAGCAGCCGCCCGGCCCCGGACGCCACCGACGTGCGCAGGAAGCGCGAGAGCGCCGCCCACGCGTCGTCCTCCTGGCCGAGCGCGGCCCGCGCCTGGTCGGTCAGCCGGGAGGTCTCCTCCTCGGCTATCCGCCGCACCAGGACGTCCTTGCTCGGAAAGCGCCGGTACACCGTGCCGACGCCGACCCGCGCGCGCCGCGCCACGTCCTCCATCGGCGCGCCGTACCCCAGCTCGCCGAAGACCTCGCGCGCCGCCCTGAGCACATGCTCCAGGTTGCGCTGCGCGTCCACCCGCAGCGGCGTGGTCCGCGCCGCCCGGGACTCGTCCCCGCGCCCGCCGGCCGCCGTGCCCAGCACAGCGCCGCCGGTCGTGACGGCGGACGCGGTCGACCAATGAGTGTCCTGAATGTGCATGACTGTTCCCCCGGTAATGACGTCTCCCCCCGGAGACACTCCCCGTCACTGAAGGCGAGGTGCGCGGAAACGGGAATCACGCACGATCGAGTCCGTCCCCGAGATCCGGTGAGATCCCGCGGACTCGTCCGTCCCCATCCCCTACACCCCGTCGACACGAACATAGTTGAGCGGGAGTCAATTCAGAAGGGGCAGGTTCCGCCCGGAGCGCCCCCCGATCGGAGTACGGGTCGCAAACGCCCGGATTGCATCCGCCCACGCGCCCCCACTCACCCCCGCTGACCTGCGCTCATCACCTCCGCTTCGCGGATTCGGCCAACCCCGGCGCACACCGCGGCGCCGGCACCCGAATCGTCGGGCCTGTGGACAAACGACGGTCACGGGTGCGTCATGGGATGGTGAAGGAACGTGCGCGCATTCTCGTTGTCGGCGGCGGCTACGTCGGGATGTACACGGCCCTGCGCCTGCAACAGCGGCTGAAGCAGGAGTTGAGACGGGGCGAGGCCGAGATCACGGTCGTCACTCCCGACCCTTATATGACGTACCAGCCCTTCCTGCCCGAAGCGGCGGCCGGCGCGATCTCCCCCCGGCACGTCGTCGTGCCGCTGCGCCGCGTCCTCGACCAGTGCCGCGTCATCGTCGGTGAGGCGACCGCCGTCGACCACGCGCGCCGCACCGCCACCGTCACCACCCTCGCCACCGAGGAGGGCGGCGGCGCCGAGGAACTGACGTACGACGAACTCGTGCTCGCCCCCGGCTCCGTCTCCCGCACCCTGCCCATCCCCGGCCTCGTCGACTACGGCATCGGCTTCAAGACCGTCGAGGAGGCCATCGGCCTGCGCAACCACGTCATCGAGCAGATGGACATCGCCTCCTCCACCCGCGACCCCGAGATCCGCGACGCCGCCCTCACCTTCGTCTTCGTCGGCGGCGGCTACGCGGGCGTGGAAGCGCTCGGCGAACTGGAGGACATGGCCTGCTACGCCACGCGCTACTACCGCACCATCCAGCCCGCCGACATGAAGTGGATCCTGGTCGAGGCCTCGGACCGCATCCTGCCCGAGGTCGGCGAGGAGATGGGCCGCTACACCGTCACCGAACTGCGCCGCCGCAACATCCAGGTCCTGCTGCACACCCGCCTGGAGTCCTGCGCCGACCGCGTCGCCGTCCTCAGCGACGGCCAGCGCTTCCCGACCCGGACCCTCGTGTGGACCGCCGGCGTCAAACCGCACCCCCTCCTCGCCGCCACCGGCCTGCCCCGCGACGAGCGCGGCCGGCTCAGGTGCACCGCCCAGCTGACCGTCGACGGAACCGAACACGCCTGGGCCGCGGGCGACGCCGCCGCCGTCCCCGACGTCACCGCCGCCGAACCCGGCCGCGACACCGCCCCCAACGCCCAGCACGCGGTCCGCCAGGCCCGCGTCCTCGCCGACAACATCGCCCACGCCCTGCGCGGCGAGCCCCTCCAGACGTACGCGCACAAGTACGCCGGCTCGGTCGCCTCCCTGGGACTCCACAAGGGCGTCGCACAGGTGTACGGGCGCAAGCTGAAGGGCTACCCGGCCTGGTTCATGCACCGCGCCTACCACCTCAGCCGGGTCCCCACCGTCAACCGCAAGGCCCGGGTCCTCGCGGAATGGACGCTGGCGGGACTCTTCAAGCGGGAGATCGTGTCCCTCGGCTCGCTGGAACACCCCAGGGCGGAATTCGAACTCGCGGCCGGTGGAAAACATCCCCTCGACCCGAACATCAACCCGAAAGAGTCGTCCTGACCGAACCCAGGAACTCCCGGGCGCGCCCCGGCGTCCCACGGATGTCGGCGCGCGGCGGCCACACTGCCACACTGTCCCCGACCGAGCGGCGACAGCCGCCGCGCCCCGGTCACCGCCCCCGTACGACCGCCGCGCCGCACCGACCGGTGCGGCAGCCCAACGCGCTCCCGCCGCGCGGCCCCCATCCCGGCCGGGCCCGGAGCCGGCCCGAGACGACACGACACGAGGCAAGGATCCGTGAACTTCACGCGCTGGAGCGCCCGGCTCCCCGGCATCCCCGGAACGCAGCGCCGCGCGGCGGCGCGGACCGACCTCGCCACCGCCCCGGAGCGGCGCGCCGACGGCTCCGTGCCCGCCGCCCGCGCCGCACGGCCGGCCGACCCGGCGGAGCCCGCGCCCGCCGTCGACACCCTCCCCGCCCGCGACGTCCTCGACCGCGTCCCGGCCCTCGTCGCCCTGGTCCACGGCCCCGACCACCGCCTCGCCTACGTCAACGGCGCCTACACGGCGGCCTTCGGCGCCCGCCCCCTCGGCGAACCCGCCCGCGACGCCCTGCCCGAACTGCGCGAACTGGGCCTGCTCCCGCTCCTCGACCAGGTCCTGCGCAGCGGCAGACCCCGCACCCTGAAGTCCCGCAAGGCCACCGACGGCCGCTCCTACACCTTCACCTGCACCCCGGCCGGCGAAGCCGACGGCGCCGACCGCGCCAACGGCCCCGGTGTCCTCGTCTTCGCCACCGACGTCACCGACCACGCCGAGGCCGCCGAACGCCTGCGCGCCAGCGAGCGCCGCCAGCGCGAGACCGCCGTCACCCTCCAGCGCTCCCTCCTGCCCCAGGTGCTGGAACAACCCGACGACCTGCGCGTCGCCGCCACCTACCAGCCCGGCGGCACGGAGGCGGCCGTCGGCGGCGACTGGTACGACGTCATCACCCTCGGCGGCGGCCGCACCGCCCTCGTCATCGGCGACGTCATGGGCCGAGGAGTGCGCGCCGCCGCCGTCATGGGCCAGCTGCGCACCGCCGTGCGCGCCTACGCCCGCATGGACCTGCCCCCGCACGAGATCCTGCAACTCCTCGACGGCCTCGCCGCCGAGATCGACGCCAACCAGATCGCGACCTGCGTCTACGCCGTCCACGACCCCAACGAGGGCCGGCTCGTCTACTCCTCCGCCGGCCATCTGCCGATCCTCGTCCGCGACGAGAGCGGCGCCGTCGTCCGCGCCGACGAACCCACCGGCCCCCCACTCGGCACCGGCGGCTGGGTGCACGCCTCCGGCTCGGTCCCGCTCGGCCCCGGCTCCACCGCCGTCCTCTACACCGACGGCCTGGTCGAACGCCGGGACGAAGACCTCGACGAGGGCATCACCGCACTCGAACGCGCCCTGGCCGGCGCCACCGGCACCCCCCAGGTCGTCTGCGACCGCCTCGTCCGCTCGGCCGGCGTCCAGGCCGACCACGACGACGACGTCGCCGTCCTCGTCCTCCAGCACCCCGCCCGCACCGGCCACGACGGCGAACTCTTCCGCAACGCCGCCCTCGAACTCCTCGGCGGCGTCGAGGCCGCCCCCCGCGCGCGTGCCTTCGCCTCCGGCGTCCTGGCCAGCTGGCGCTTCCCGCCCGACCTGCACGACCTGGGCGTCCTCGCGGCCAGCGAACTCGTCGCCAACTCCCTCCAGCACGGCATGCCCCCGATGCGACTGCGGCTGCGCCGCACCGACCGCCGCCTCATCATCGAGGTCACCGACGGCGACGACCACCTCCCCAGGCGTCGCCGCGCCGAACCGGCCGACGAGTCCGGCCGCGGCATCGCCATCGTCGCCACCATCGCCGCCGGCTGGGGCGCCCGCCGCACCCCCGGCGGCGGCAAGGCGGTCTGGTGCGAATTCACCCTGCCGGCCAGGCAGCAGGAGCCGTAGGAACGCGAACGGCGGCCGCCACCAAGAGGTGACGGCCGCCCCAGCGCACCCACTGGCACGCCCCCGCGGCCGGGAGAAGCCCCGGCAGCCCCCGACGGGGTCAGGCCTCCGCGGCCACCGGCTCCGCGGCCGCCCCGCCGCGCGCCACCACCCGGCTCCGCGCCGCCCACGGATGGTCCTGCGCCATCGTGAGCACCCGCCCCAGCCGCAGCGCCAGCACCGTGACCCCCAGCGCGAACAGCAGGAACGCCATCACATACGGCCCCGGCAGCGACGCCGCCAGCGGACCGCCCACCGCCGGACCGACCGCCAGCGCAAGCTGCTTCACCAGGGCGAACGCGGAGTTGTACTGCCCCGCGAGACCGGCCGGCGCCAGATCGGCCACCAGCGGCGCCAGCGTCGGCGACAGCATCGCCTCACCCAGACCGAACAGCGCGTACGTCGACACGAACGCCGCCGTCGCCATCGCGTGACTGCCGTGCCCGAGCCCCGCGTACGCCGCCGCGGCCCAGGCGACCGCCCAGATCACTCCCACGGCCGCGATCACCCGCGACCGCCGCCGCCGCTCGACGAACTTCAGCACCGCGAACTGCGCGACCACGATCATCAGCGTGTTCGCGGCCAGCGCCGTCCCCAGCGTCGACGTCGATATCCCGGCCGCCTCCACGCCGTACGCGCTCAGCCCCGACTCGAACTGGCCGTAGCAGGCGAAGAAGAGGACGAAGCCCAGGACGCACAGCTGCACCATGGCCCGGTTCCCCAGCAGCTGCCGCCGGCCGTCGCGGCCCGACGACCCCGCCGGGGCGCCCTCGACCCGCGGCGCCCGCGGCATCCGCACCGTCGACATCACCACGGCCAGCAGCACGAACACCGCCGCCTCGATCGCGAACAGCACCGTGAACGACGACACCCGCGAGGTGTCGACGAGATGGCCGCCTATGAGACCGCCGACGCCGAGCCCCAGGTTCTGCAGGAAGAACTGCATCGCGAAGGCCCGCGACCGGGTCTCCGTGTCCGAGCAGTCCACGATCATCGTCGCCAGCGCCGGCTGCATGACCGCCTGACCGGCGCCCAGCGCCGCCGCCGACAGCAGCACGGTCGCCGCACCGCCCGCCAGCCCCAGGCTCAGCGCGCCGAGCGCGGCCAGGACCAGGGCGGCGAGCAGGACCGGCAGCGGGCCGCGCCGCACGATCGCCCGGCCGGCGAACGGCAGCACGATCAGCGCGGCCACGGCGAAGACAGCGAGCACCGAGCCCGCCGTCATGGCCCCAAGACCCCGCACCTGCGCCACATAGACGTACAGGTAGGGGACGGTGAAGCCGAGCCCGAACGCGCTGAGTGCGTTGCCCACGTGGATCCGGCGCATCGCTGCGCCCATCGCCCTGGTCACGTTCACCTCTCTCGAGAACGTAGGTACTGGTGGTGTGTTCGCGTACTCCAGTAGTTAGTACTGAAGACTTCGACACTAAACTTTGAATCTAAACTGTACACCCGGAAGGACTTCGACGCCAAGCGGCCTCGTGCCATACTGCGGACATGGGCGACACCCCCGGCATCGGCAGCGAACCGACCCTCGACGAGCAGATCGCCGCCTACCAGCGCGAGTTCCAGGACCTCGACCCCCAGGTCGAGAAGATCGTCTCGGCGCTCTCCCGCCTCAACCGCCGGATGAACGTCGCCTACGGCCGGCAGACCGCCGCGCTCGGCATCAGCAACGCCGAGTGGGAGGTCCTCAAGGCCCTCGTCCTGTCCGGCGCCCCCTATCGGATGGGCCCCAGCGAGCTGGCCAAGCGGCTCGGCCTCACCCCGGCCGCGATGACCCACCGCATCGACCGCATGGTCGGCGAGGGCCTGGTCACCCGGGAGCGCGACGAGAACAACCGGGTCCGCGTCATCGTGGAGCTGACCCCCGAGGGCCGCGAGAAGTGGCTGGAGGCCATGCGCCTGGCGACGGTCTTCGAGGGTGACCTCCTCCAGGACCTCTCGCCCGCGGAGCGCGCGGTGTTCGACGAGGTCCTGACCAGGCTGCTGCGCCGGGTGGAGGACGCCCAGCCGGACGCCGGCGGCCGGCTCAGCGACCTCGACTGAAAAGATCTTGACAGGCGCCGCTTGACACGCCTCTGTCCGATCCGTAGGGTTCTTCGGGTTGCCACCGAGCCGTAACGGTTCAGCGGCGACACCTTTCGCCGCACCTGCGGCCAACAAACCACCAGCACGATCGCCCAGCCGGGTTGCATTCGGTGTCCCCGAATTCAATTCGAATGGAGTTCGTCGACCCCGAACGGATCCGCGAGGAGCCGATTGGGAATCGCCGAGAAGATCCGCTAAGGTTTGAGACGTCGGAACGGCCCAACGGGCCGGGAAGACAGCCCCGCTGACCGGGGATCAGGTCGAAAGGGATCTGATAGAGTCGGAACCGCCGGAAAGGGAAACGCGGAAGCGGGAACCTGGAAAGCACCGAGGAAAT
>NZ_BAABKC010000114.1:0-31788 GCF_039543625.1 Streptomyces similanensis
CGGCCGGCGGAGTGCGACGGCCGGGACCCGCCGCTCTCGTGGTCCGCCACGCTCATACAGCCGGTGACGGCGGTGAGGGCGGCGGCCACGGCGGCGAGCCGGACGGAAACAGGCAAGGGGCGCACGGAAGCCACCTCCGGGAGAAGAAGTCTCCGTGCCCAACTCCCCACGCCCGCAAAAGGAAACGGTCCCTCAGCCGTAGCCGAGCGCGTGCAGCCGCGCGTCGTCGATCCCGAAGTGGTGGGCGATCTCGTGCACCACGGTCACCTCGGTCTCCGCGACGACGTCCTCGCGCGTCTCGCACATCCGCAGCGTCGGCCCGCGGTAGACCGTGATCCGGTCGGGCAGCACACCCGCATACCACTCGCCGCGCTCGGTCAGCGGAGTGCCCTCGTACAGCCCGAGCAGCTCCGGGTCGTCCGCGGGCGGCTCGTCCTCGACGAACACCGCGACGTTGTCCATCAGCCGGGTCAGCTCCGGCGGGATCCGGTCCAGGGCCTCGGCCACCAGTTCCTCGAACTGCTCGCGCGTCATCTCCAGCACAAGGGCCATTGTCCGGCACGAACCCCGCCCACCGCCCGCACCACGGGGATCCGGTCCGCCCGCACCACGAGGATCCGGCCCGCCCCCAGAGCCACCGGCGCGCCGGAATATCTCGTGCCGCCCATGGGCATACGCGACCAATGGCCCGCCGCGACCCCGCCGCCGACCTGAACCGCCGCCGCTCCCTCGCCCGGGGGACCCGGGCGATACGGCACCGCATACGAAGGGCGGTGCGCGCCCCCGGCGCCCCCGGCGTCACCGCCTCCGCCCCCTCCACCCCCTTCACCGCCTCCACCCCCCTCACCGCCTCCGACCCCATCACCACCCTCGCCCCCGAGCCCCGCCCCTGGCCGCGTGCCCTCGGTCTGGTCGCCGTCGTGATCGCCGGGGCCTGGCTCGGCCTGCTGTGCGTGGGCGCCACCCGGGTGCCGGTCGGCCCCATGAACACCACGATGGCCCTGCGCCCCTCCCTCACCGGCGGCACCCGGATCAACGTCTCACCGCTCGGCTCCCTGGAACTGCGCAGCCACACCGCCCCGGTCAGCCTGGACGTGAACGTCGACCGGCTCGACCCCGAGCGCTCCCAGGCCCTGGTCGACCACCCCGAGCGGATCTCCGGCCTCCAGGACGAGGTGGCGCACGACGTCGAGCACGGCGCCCTCGACCTGGCCGTACGCTCCTGCGCCGCCGTGGTCTTCGGCGCGACCGCGCTCGGCCTCGTCGTCTACCGCCGCCCGCGCCGCGCCCTGGCCGCCGGCGGCCTGGCCCTGACGCTGCTCACCGCGTCCGGCGCGACGGCGTACGCGACCTGGAACCCCGAGTCCGTCCTGGAGCCGAGGTTCTCCGGGCTGCTCTCCTCGGCGCCCTCCCTGGTCGGCGACGCGCGCAGCATCGTCACCGAGTTCGACGTCTACCAGCGGGAACTGGCGCGCCTGGTCACCAACGTGACCAAGCTCTACGACGTCACCTCCACGCTCCCCGCCTACCAGCCCGATCCGACGACCGTCCGGGTCCTGCACGTCTCCGACATCCACCTCAACCCGGCGAGCTGGAAGATCATCGCCTCGCTGGTGCGGCAGTACCAGGTGGACGTGATCGTCGACTCCGGCGACACGATGGACCACGGCACGGCCGCCGAGAACGCCTTCCTCGACCCGGTCGAGAACCTGGGCGCGCCCTACGTCTGGGTGCGCGGCAACCACGACTCGCCCGCCACCCAGCGCTACCTGGAGCACCTGAAGAACGTGCACGTCCTGGACGACGGGCGGGCCGTGACCGTCGCCGGCCTGCGCTTCGCCGGGATGGGCGATCCCCAGTTCACCCCCCGACCGCTCCTCGCCGGTCGGCGGCGACGCCTCTGAGGAGCTGGCCGGCGCCCGCCTCGCCTCGGCCCTGCGCGACGAGCGCACCCGGGGCACGCCCGTCGACGTCGCGATCGCCCACGAGCCGGTGGCGGCGCGGGAGACGGACGGCACGGTGCCCCTGGTGCTGTGCGGCCATCTGCACCAGGAGGGCACGGAGATCCTCAAGTTCGGCACCCGGCTGCGCCGGGAGGGCTCCACGGGCGGCGGCGGTCTGCGCGCCCTGGAGGGCGGCCGCCCCGCGCCGATCGAGGCGTCGCTCCTCTACTTCGACCGGGACAGCCGCCGCCTCCAGGCCTGGGACGAGATCCGGCTGGGCGGCCTGGGACTCACCACGGCGGAGGTCAGCCGGCACCTTCCGAAGGAGAACCAGCCGGGCGCGGCCCCGCCGGCCACCGGGCCCGCCTCCCCCTCCGCGCCGTCCTCGCCCACCGGGCCGTGAACGGTTTTGGCGATACCCCCCGCCATCCCATATGCTTCTCACGTCCCCGACGCGCTGAGAAGCGCCCAGGCGGGCCGATAGCCCTCATCGTCTAGCGGCCTAGGACGCCGCCCTTTCAAGGCGGTAGCACGGGTTCGAATCCCGTTGGGGGCACGCAGTACGGTGTGCGACACTTACTCACGTTGGTTCGCACACAACCAGATGGTCCTGTGGAGCAGTTTGGAGTGCTCGCCACCCTGTCAAGGTGGAGGCCGCGGGTTCAAATCCCGTCAGGACCGCTGAGGTTTCACGTGAAACCTCGTGGCTGGGTAGCTCAGTTGGTACGAGCGATCGCCTGAAAAGCGATAGGTCGCCGGTTCGACCCCGGCCCCAGCCACCACCGCCCTTCTGGGCCAAAGCCCCTCTCCGGCACCACGGAGAGGGGCTTTCTCGTGCGCCTCGCAGTGCGTCCCCGCACCCTGTCCGGCGCACCCTGTCCGGCGCACTCCCGCTGTCCGGCGCACTCCCGCTGACCGCCACCGGCAAATCATTCGCGCGCAATTTCCCCGAGGTGAGATCCTGGATCGCGTATGTCTACGCATCCCGCCCCCGCCCTGGGCGCTCTCGCCTCCCGTCTCACCGAGCTGTCGCTGCGCGACGCGCACCGCGTCGGGCGCCGGCTCGAAGGCGCGCGCAAGATCCGCAAGCCGGAGGCGCGCGCCGCCGTCCTGGCCGAGATCGATGCCGAGGTCGCCAAGGCCGAGGAACGCATGGCCGCCCGGCGCTCCCGTGTGCCCGCCGTCAGCTACCCCGAGCAGCTGCCGGTCAGCCAGAAGAAGGACGAGATCGCGGCGGCCATCCGCGATCACCAGGTCGTGATCGTCGCCGGCGAGACCGGGTCCGGCAAGACCACGCAGATCCCGAAGATCTGCATGGAGCTGGGCCGGGGCGTGCGCGGCATGATCGGGCACACCCAGCCCCGCCGGATCGCGGCCCGCACGGTCGCCGAGCGGGTGGCGGAGGAGCTGGACACCCCGCTGGGCGCGGCCGTCGGCTGGAAGGTGCGGTTCACCGACCAGGTCGACCCGGAGGCCACCTTCGTCAAGCTGATGACGGACGGCATCCTGCTCGCCGAGATCCAGACCGACCGCGAGCTGCGCGCCTACGACACGATCATCATCGACGAGGCGCACGAGCGGTCCCTCAACATCGACTTCCTGCTCGGGTACCTGGCCCAGCTGCTGCCCAAGCGGCCCGACCTCAAGGTCGTCATCACCTCGGCCACCATCGACCCCGAGCGCTTCTCCCGGCACTTCGGCGACGCGCCGATCGTCGAGGTCAGCGGGCGGACGTATCCGGTGGAGGTGCGCTACCGGCCGCTGCTGGAGGACGACTCCGACGACGCCGACCGCGACCAGATCACCGCGATCACCGACGCCGTCGAGGAGCTGATGGCGGAGGGCTCCGGCGACATCCTCGTCTTCCTCTCCGGCGAGCGGGAGATCCGCGACACCGCGGACGCGCTCGACAAGAAGCGGTACCCCCGCGCCGGAGGCGCTGGTTGGCAGAGCACGGAAGTCCTGCCGCTGTACGCGCGGCTGTCCCACGCCGAACAGCACCGCGTCTTCCAGCAGCACACCGGCCGCCGGATCGTGCTGGCCACCAACGTCGCCGAGACGTCCCTGACCGTCCCCGGCATCAAGTACGTCATCGACCCCGGCTTCGCCCGGATCTCCCGCTACAGCCACCGCACCAAGGTGCAGCGGCTGCCCATCGAACCGGTCTCGCAGGCCAGCGCCAACCAGCGCAAGGGCCGCTGCGGCCGTACCTCCGACGGCATCTGCGTCCGGCTGTACTCCGAGGACGACTTCCTCGCCCGGCCGGAGTTCACCGACGCGGAGATCCTGCGCACCAACCTCGCCTCCGTGATCCTTCAGATGACCGCGGCCGGCCTCGGCGACATCGAGAAGTTCCCGTTCATCGACCCGCCGGACCACCGCAACATCCGCGACGGCGTGCAACTGCTCCAGGAGCTGGGCGCGCTCGACCCGGCGCAGAAGGACCCGCGCAAACGGCTCACCCCGACGGGCCGCAAGCTCGCCCAGCTGCCCGTGGACCCGCGGCTGGCCCGCATGGTGCTGGAGGCCGACCGCAACGGCTGCGCGCGCGAGGTCATGGTCATCGCCGCGGCCCTGTCCATCCAGGACCCGCGCGAGCGCCCCTCCGACAAGCAGACCCAGGCCGACCAGCAGCACGCCCGTTTCCGGGACGAGACCAGCGACTTCCTCGCCTTCCTCAACCTGTGGCGCTACGTCCGCGAGCAGCAGAAGGAGCGCGGCTCGTCGTCCTTCCGGCGCATGTGCAAGCAGGAGTTCCTGAACTTCCTGCGCATCCGCGAGTGGCAGGACATCTACACCCAGCTGCGCACGGTCGCCAAACAGATGGGCATCCAGCTCAACGAGGACGACGCCCCCGCCGACCGCGTGCACGTCTCGCTGCTGGCCGGACTGCTCTCGCACATCGGCATGAAGGACGTGAAGGAGTCCAAGGACGCCGCGCCGGGCGCCCGCAAGGACGGCGGACGGGGCGAGTACCTGGGCGCCCGCAGCGCCAAGTTCGCGATCTTCCCCGGCTCGGCGCTGTTCAAGAAGCCGCCGCGGTTCGTGATGTCGGCGGAGCTGGTGGAGACCTCGCGGCTGTGGGCGCGGGTCAACGCGAAGATCGAGCCCGAGTGGGTCGAACCCCTCGCGGAGCACCTGCTGAAGCGGACGTACAGCGAACCGCACTGGGAGAAGGACCAGGCCGCGGTGATGGCGTACGAGAAGGTGACGCTCTACGGCGTGCCGATCGTCGCCCAGCGGAAGGTGAACTACGGGCGGATCGACCCCGAGGCCAGCCGGGAGCTGTTCATCCGCAACGCCCTCGTGGAGGGCGACTGGCGCACGCACCACAAGTTCTTCGCCGACAACCGCAAGCTGCTCAGCGAGGTCGAGGAGCTGGAGCACCGGGCCCGCCGCCGGGACATCGTCGTCGACGACGAGACCCTGTTCGACTTCTACGACCAGCGGGTGCCCGAGCACGTCGTCTCCGGCGCGCACTTCGACTCCTGGTGGAAGCACAAGCGCCACGAGCAGCCCGACTTCCTGGACTTCGCGCGGGAGATGCTCATCCGGGAGTCCGCGGAGGCGGTCACCAAGGCCGACTACCCCGACTCCTGGCGGCAGGGGAACCTGAAGTTCCGGGTGACGTACCAGTTCGAGCCGGGCGCGGACGCGGACGGCGTGACCGTGCACATCCCGCTCCAGGTCCTCAACCAGGTCACCGACGAGGGCTTCGACTGGCAGATCCCTGGTCTGCGCGAGGAGGTCGTCACCGAGCTGATCCGCTCGCTGCCCAAGCCGATCCGCCGCCACTACGTGCCCGCGCCGAACTTCGCCCAGCGCTTCCTGGACACCGCGGTCCCGCTCCAGGAGCCGCTGACCACCACCATGGCGAGCGAGCTGAAGCGGATGGTCGGCGTGCCGTTCGAGGCCGAGGACTTCGACTGGGCCAAGGTCCCCGACCACCTCAGGATCACCTTCCGGATCGTCGACGAGCGGCGCCGCAAGCTGGCCGAGGACAAGGACCTCGAAGCGCTCCAGCTCAGGCTCCGGCCGAAGGCGCGCAAGGCCCTGTCCCAGGCCGCGGCGGCGACCGCCGAGCGCACCGGCGGCGAGTCGCTGGAGCGCGGCGGGCTGACCGACTGGACGATCGGCGCCCTCACCCGGATCTTCGAGACCCGGCGGGCGGGCCAGCCGGTGAAGGCGTACCCGGCGCTGGTGGACGACGGCGACACGGTCTCCGTACGCCTCTTCGACAGCGAGGCCGAGCAGGCCGAGGCGATGTGGAAGGGCACGCGCCGGCTGATCCTGCGCAACATCCCGGTCAACCCGGCGAAGTTCGCGTCCGAGAAGCTGACGAACCAGCAGAAGCTGGCGCTGTCGGCCAATCCGCACGGTTCGGTCCAGGCGCTGTTCGACGACTGCGCGATGGCGGCGGCGGACCGGCTGATCGGCGAGTTCGGCGGCCCGGCGTGGGACGAGGAGTCGTACCGCAAGCTGTACGACAAGGTGCGCGCCGAGATCGTCGACGTGACGGTGCGGGCGGTGGGCCAGGTGCAGCAGGTGCTGGCCGCCTGGCAGGCCTGCGAACGCCGTCTGAAGGCCGTCCGCAGCCCCGTGCTGCTGCCGAACCTGGCGGATGTGCGGGCGCAGTTGGACGCCCTGGTGAAGCCCGGCTTCGTGACCGAGGCGGGGATACGCCGGCTGCCCGACCTGATGCGCTACCTGGTCGCCGCCGACCGCCGGCTCCAGCAGATGCCGACGAACGTCCAGCGCGACACCACGCGCATGGAGAAGGTCCAGGAGATGCGGGACGAGTACGCCTGGCTGCTCGAACAGCTGCCGCAGGGCCGCCCGGTGCCCCAGCAGGTGCGGGACATCCGCTGGATGATCGAGGAGCTGCGGGTCAGCTACTTCGCCCACGCGCTGGGCACGGCGTACCCCGTCTCGGACAAGCGGATCGTGAAGGCGATCGACGCGGCGGCGCCGTGACAGCCCCGGCACAGTGAGTGAGTTCGACCAAGCGGCCAGCCTCCTGTAAAGTCTCATCTCGCAGCGCAACGCAGGAATCGCGCCGCGAAACCTGGTCCTGTGGAGCAGTTTGGAGTGCTCGCCACCCTGTCAAGGTGGAGGCCGCGGGTTCAAATCCCGTCAGGACCGCAGTTGCGAAGGCCCGCTTCCGGAAACGGAGCGGGCCTTCGGCGTACCGGAGCCGCTCGCATCGCAGGCCGCGCCCGCGGCGGAGCCGCGATCGGACACAGCAAATCCCGTCAGGACCGCAGTTGAGAAGGCCCGCTTCCGGAAACGGAGCGGGCCTTCGGCGTACCGGGGCCGGTGCGGCTGCCGCAACTCCCGTCAAGACCGCCCCCGTTGCCCGCGCAGGCGAGGCGGTGCCGGCGGGCGGGACGGACGCGGCGCGGGGTGTCCCGTGTCTTGACGGAGTCACATTCGCTCGGTACCCAGGGAGCGGGGCGCCGTTCCGGTACGGCCCCCGCTGGAGGTGGCGTATGGCGGCATCGGCCAGGCACGAGACACGGGCCCTGCTCCGCGCGCACCTCGCGGCCGCCGCGTCCTACCGCCACTCCACGCGCCGCTGCCCCGTCTGCCGCCACCTGCTGCGCCTCGCGATGGACAGCGCGCCCGGGGCGGCCCCCGACGCCCCGCAGACGGCGCCGGAGCCGCCGGCGGACCGGGCGGCGGCAGCAGCGCCGGAGAGCGGGCCGCAGCCCTCCCCCGCGTGACCCGGACCCCGCGCCCGACCGCCTCGGGACCGAACTCCCGTGCGGGCATGGGGTGGTGGAACCGGAACCTCCATTAGCGCACCGCGACGGCGGCCAACAAGCGGTCAGCCGTGTGACGGGTGTCACCGTACGAGTTTTGGAAAGCCCGGGACTTACACCTCTCCTACAAGGGGTCAATTTAATATGTGCAATTGCACTTGTCCGCAAGTGTCTCCACAGAGGATTCGACACCCCTCCCCAGGCTCCGACAAGGCCGCTCACAGAGCCGCCCCACAGCCCCCTCGGACGCACAAAAAAGATCGCGCTGGACCCGGCGGAGTCCAGCGCGACCTACGACGCACCCTGTTCACTTGCCTGACGAGCTCTGACGGCTTGGGCGTGGGGCCTGTTGGGGCAGGACCCGCGTCGCTTGGAGCTATGGGCCCGGACATGACAGCCAGTTGGGGGACCAGCCGGTTTGCCCGGTTATGGAGTTGTTCAGGCCTCGCTGCGCTGCTGCGGGATGCCCGCGAGCAGAGCGCGGACCTCGGCCTCGCGGTAGCGGCGGTGCCCGCCGAGCGTGCGGATCGACGTGAGCTTGCCGGCCTTCGCCCAGCGCGTGACCGTCTTGGGGTCGACGCGGAACATGGTGGCGACCTCAGCCGGGGTCAGCAGCGGCTCGGCATCAGGGGTGCGAGCGGTCATGAGCGGCCTCCTCGGGAGAACCGAACCTTCTCGGTTCTTTCCTTAAATTCTGCACCTTGACCCGCGTTGCCCGAAATGGCGGACGCGAGTCGAGTCGGTTATAGGACGAACGGCTTGTCCTCGGCACTACAACTACACCATCTGTCCAGCCGCGTCGGCCAAACCGATGGAATTGCCCTCCCAGGTGTTCATCAGCGACGGAAGCCGATGGACCATGCCATAGCGGACAGTCACACCACTGTGACGATCAGTCACAGGGTGATCAGGAAGTCACCAGACCCCCCAAAGCGTGCAATGCTGAGATTCCGCCCAGATCGGAGCACAGATGGGCGGAAGGAGCCCTCCCCGGACTCCTTGTCCTATTTTGGCATGAGGAGGGGCAAGCAGGGCAAGGGTCTTGTAAGTGCTGTAGATCACCCTTGGAACAAAGGCCCGGATCGCGACCGGCCGCCGCCGTTCGCTCCCTACGCCCCGTCAGTTCCGCCGAAGGCCCTTGACCGTACGTCGTTCGGCCACGTTCGAGCCGTGATGCAGGTCACATGTTCGTACGTCAGTTCGCCGAGCGCCGGTCGCGTACCGCCCGCCACCGCTCCACGAGCCGCCCGTACGCCTCCCCCGCGCTCTCCGCGTCGCCCCGGCGCAGCGCCTCGATCCCCTCGGCCACGTCCGCCGCCGAGTGGTCGCCCTCCAGATCGCCGGCCGGCAGCACGTGCACGAGGCCGCCGTAGTCCAGCTCCACCAGGGAACGCGGGTGGAACTCCTCCAGCCAGCGGCCGACGTCCACCAGGCCGTCGATCAGCGGCCCCTCGTCGATGGCGTCCCTGAGCGCCCGCAGCCCCCGCGCCACCCGCCGCCGCGCCTGCACCATCGGGGTGCGGTAGCGCAGCGAGGGCGCGCCGTCGCCGCAGTCCGCGCCGGCCCCGGTGCCCTTCGTGTACTCCCGCTCCTCGTCGGCGACCAGCACGAACCAGGTGAGCGGCACCTGCCAGGTCGCCGTGCGGATCCACGGCCGGGCGTCCGGGTTGCGGGCGAGCCAGCGCTCGTGGTCCTGGGCGGCCTGGTGGCGCAGGAGCGGGGGCAGCGCCGCGTCCAGGACCACCGCCGGCAGCTCCCCGGCCAGCTCGTCGAGCGCCCGCCAGGCGCGCAGCCGGGTGCGCCAGGGGCAGACGCAGACCACGCCGTCCACGTCGAGGACGAACGCGTCCGGGCTCTCGTGCACCGGCACCGCCACCGGCGGGGTGGGCAGCAGGTCGGCCAGCGAGCGGCGCAGTTCGTCCTGGCAGGAGGGGCGGTCCTCGCGGCGGGCGTAGCGCGTCCAGTGTCCGCGTTCCGGTTCCGGGAAGGCCGCCAGCGGCTCGTAGACGCGCAAGTAGGCCGCGTACGGGACGACCACGGAGGACACCTTGGGCACGCCTGCTCCCTCCCCACCGGTCCGGAACCGAAACCCGGCCGGCCCGCGCCCGGACGGACGGAAAACCACGGCAAATCGTCGCACGTCCGGATGGGAAGGTACTCCTAGGGAGGGTGATCCGGACCACTGCGCCCGTGCCGGGCGAGTCAGGGTCTAACCTCCTGCCACGGCCTCCGCCACCTTCACGGAAGCCCGTCCCGCCCGCCGCTACTTACCCGGGAGTCACCACAGTGACCGACGTAACCGGCGCATCCGCTGACGTACTGCACGCCCTCTTCCGCTCCGAGCAGGGCGGCCACGAGCAGGTCGTGCTCTGTCAGGACCGTGCCAGCGGCCTCAAGGCCGTCATCGCCCTGCACTCCACCGCCCTGGGCCCCGCCCTCGGCGGCACCCGCTTCTACCCGTACGCGAACGAGGCGGAGGCCGTCGCCGACGCGCTGAACCTCGCCCGCGGCATGTCGTACAAGAACGCCATGGCCGGGCTCGACCACGGCGGCGGCAAGGCCGTGATCATCGGGGATCCCGAGCAGATCAAGACCGAGGAGCTGCTGCTCGCCTACGGCCGCATGGTGGCCTCCCTCGGCGGCCGCTACGTCACCGCCTGCGACGTCGGCACCTATGTGGCCGACATGGACGTCGTGGCGCGCGAGTGCCGCTGGACGACCGGCCGCTCCCCGGAGAACGGCGGCGCGGGCGACTCCTCCGTGCTGACCGCCTTCGGCGTGTACCAGGGCATGCGGGCCTCGGCGCAGCACGTCTGGGGCGACCCGACGCTGCGCGGCCGCACGGTGGGCGTCGCGGGCGTGGGCAAGGTCGGGCACCACCTCGTGCGGCACCTGCTGGACGAGGGCGCCGAGGTCGTGATCACGGATGTGCGGCCCGAGGCCGTGCGGCGCGTCGTCGAGGCGCACCCGTCCGTCGCCCAGGTGGCCGACACCGAGGCGCTGATCCGGGTGCCGGGGCTCGACGTCTACGCGCCCTGCGCGCTCGGCGGCGCGCTGAACGACGACTCGGTGGCGGCGCTGACCGCGAAGGCGGTGTGCGGCGCGGCCAACAACCAGCTCGCGCACCCCGGCGTCGAGAAGGACCTCGCCGACCGCGGGATCCTCTACGCGCCGGACTACGTGGTGAACGCCGGCGGGGTCATCCAGGTCGCCGACGAGCTGCACGGCTTCGACTTCGACCGGTGCAAGGCGAAGGCCGCGAAGATCTTCGACACCACGCTCGCAATCTTCGCACGTGCGAAGGAAGACGGGATTCCGCCGGCCGCGGCGGCCGACCGGATCGCGGAGCGGCGGATGGCGGACGCGCGCAGGTGACCTCCCGTGCGCGCGGACGCCGGACGCCCGCGCGCACGGCCCTGTCGCACGGCTGACCGGTACCTGTCGGCAGGCGGTGGGAGACAACTCTCACGTCGACCGGCGGGTCGCCCGCCGAGAAGTGGTTAAACTCGCCACTGACCAGCGAGGACGGGGCGCCTCGAAGGTCCTGCGCACACGTGCTTCCTGCGGGCGACGTACCGTATGGGCGCGGGCTCAGGTACCGTGGAAGCCCTACGGACCGGTCTCTCCACGGAGAGCCCGTGCCGGATCATGAACGCGTGTCAAGACTCTGGGGCCGTCGAGCCCCGTCGTTGAGGGGGTCGAGCCATGGGGCGCGGCCGGGCCAAGGCCAAGCAGACGAAGGTCGCCCGCCAGCTGAAGTACAACAGCGGTGGGACTGATCTCTCACGCCTGGCCGAGGAGCTGGGCGCATCGACGTCGAATCCGTCGCCGACCAACGGCGACCATTTCGAGGAAGATGAGCAAGACGACGACCTGTACGCACGGTACGCCGACCTCTACGAGGACGACGACGAGGAAGAGGACGACAACTCCTCGCACCAGCGTCGCCGCGGCGCTTGACCTTGCATTGACCACTGCCCGGTCCGTGGGTCTCCCACGGACCGGGTTCTGTGCTGTCCGTGCCCGGGTCCGCGCTCGTGACCGTGCCCCAGCCGTCGGCGCCGGAGCGCCGACGGCCGTCGCCGTGTCTCAGCCCGCGTAGTCGCCCACCAGGGCGGCGCCCTCGGGGTGCGCGCCGCGGTCGGTGATCTCGCCGGCCACCCAGGCGTCGACCCCGCGGTCGGCCAGGGTGGTCAGGGCCGCGTCGGCGGACTCCTCGGGGACGATGGCGATCATGCCCACGCCCATGTTGAGGGTCTTCTCCAGCTCCAGTCGCTCGACGTCGCCGGTCCGGCCGACGAGGTCGAAGACGGGGGCCGGGGTCCAGGTGGCGCGGTCGACCACGGCGTGCAGGCCGTCCGGGATCACCCGGGCCAGGTTGGCGGCGAGCCCGCCCCCGGTGACGTGGCTGAAGGCGTGCACCTCGGTGGTGCGGGTCAGCGCCAGGCAGTCCAGCGAGTAGATCTTGGTGGGCTCCAGCAGCTCCTCGCCGAGAGTGCGGCCGAACTCCTCGACGTGCGCGTCCAGGGCCAGGCCGGCCTGGTTCAGCAGCACGTGCCGGACCAGGGAGTACCCGTTGGAGTGAAGGCCGGAGGACGCCATGGCGATCACGGCGTCACCCGTGCGGATGCGGTCGGGACCGAGCAGCCGGTCGGCCTCCACGACGCCCGTACCGGCCCCGGCGACGTCGAAGTCGTCCGCGCCGAGCAGCCCGGGGTGTTCGGCCGTCTCGCCGCCGATCAGGGCGCAGCCCGCCAGCACACAGCCTTCGGCGATGCCCTTGACGATGGCGGCGACCCGCTCGGGGTGCACCTTGCCGACGCAGATGTAGTCGGTCATGAACAGCGGCTCCGCGCCGCACACGACGATGTCGTCCATGACCATGGCGACCAGGTCGTGGCCGATCGTGTCGTACACGCCGAGCTGCCGGGCGATGTCGACCTTGGTGCCGACGCCGTCGGTGGCGGAGGCGAGCAGCGGACGCTCGTAGCGCCGCAGCGCCGAGGCGTCGAAGAGGCCGGCGAAGCCGCCGAGGCCGCCCAGCACCTCGGGCCGCCGCGTCTTCCTCACCCATTCCTTCATCAGCTCGACGGCGCGGTCGCCCGCCTCGATGTCGACGCCGGCAGCCGCGTAGGAAGCACCGGACGTGCCGGACGCGCCGGTGGTTGTCTCAGACATTGCCTGGGATCTTTCGGGTTGGTGAAAGGGGGCTGGCGGGGCGCCTACGGGCGCCGGATCGCGTCGGCGGCGGCCGTGGCCGCGGGCCCGGCGGCCAGCTCGGTCTCCAGCAGCTGCTTGCCGAGCAGCTCCGGGTCGGGCAGCTCCATCGGGTACTCGCCGTCGAAGCAGGCGCGGCACAGGTTCGGCTTGGCGATCGTGGTCGCCTCGATCATGCCGTCGATGGAGATGTACGCCAGCGAGTCGGCGCCCAGCGAGGTGCCGATCTCCTCGATGCTCATGCCGTTGGCGATCAGCTCGGCGCGGGTGGCGAAGTCGATGCCGAAGAAGCACGGCCACTTCACCGGCGGCGAGGAGATCCGGATGTGGACCTCGGCGGCGCCCGCCTCGCGGAGCATGCGGACCAGGGCCCGCTGGGTGTTGCCGCGGACGATCGAGTCGTCCACGACCACCAGGCGCTTGCCCTTGATGACTTCCTTCAGCGGGTTCAGCTTGAGCCGGATGCCGAGCTGGCGGATGGTCTGCGAGGGCTGGATGAAGGTACGGCCCACATAGGCGTTCTTCACCAGGCCGGCGCCGAACGGGATGCCGGACGCCTCGGCGTAGCCGATCGCGGCGGGAGTGCCGGACTCCGGGGTCGCTATCACCAGGTCGGCCTCGGCGGGGGCCTCCTTGGCGAGCCGGCGGCCCATCTCGACGCGCGAGAGGTAGACGTTCCGGCCGGCGATGTCGGTGTCGGGGCGGGCCAGGTAGACGTACTCGAAGACGCAACCCTTGGGCTTCGCTTCTGCGAATCGAGAGGTGCGCAGGCCGTTCTCGTCGATGGCGACGAACTCGCCCGGCTCGATCTCGCGGACGTAGGCGGCGCCGCAGATGTCCAGCGCCGCAGACTCGGAGGCGACCACCCAGCCGCGCTCCAGGCGGCCGAGGACCAGCGGGCGGATGCCCTGCGGGTCGCGGGCCGCGTACAGGGTGTGCTCGTCCATGAAGACGAGACTGAAGGCGCCCTTGACCTGCGGGAGGATGGTGTGGGCCGCCTGCTCGATGGTCAGCGGCTTGCCGTCGGCGTCGACCTGGGCGGCCAGCAGGGCCGTCAGCAGGTCGGTGTCGTTGGTGGCCGCGACGCGGGTGGAGCGGCCGTTGGTGTCCTTGGGCAGCTCGGCGACCATCTCGGCCAGCCGGGCGGTGTTGACGAGGTTTCCGTTGTGGCCGAGCGCGATCGAGCCGTGCGCGGTGGCACGGAACGTCGGCTGGGCGTTCTCCCACACGGAGGCGCCGGTGGTCGAGTAGCGGGCGTGTCCGACCGCGATGTGACCCTGGAGCGAACCGAGCGAGGTTTCGTCGAAGACCTGGGACACGAGGCCCATGTCCTTGAAGACGAGGATCTGGGAGCCGTTGCTGACCGCGATTCCCGCGGATTCCTGGCCCCGATGCTGGAGGGCGTAGAGCCCGAAGTACGTGAGCTTTGCGACCTCTTCGCCCGGAGCCCAGACACCGAAGACGCCGCATGCGTCCTGGGGGCCTTTCTCACCGGGGAGCAGATCGTGATTGAGTCGACCGTCACCACGTGGCACGCCTCCGAGTCTAAGCGAGGTCGACCACTGGTCCGAATTCGGGATGGGCGGCGACAGTGGATCTTCCGCCGGGCGCGATGGCGACAATACGGCCGTATTCGCAGGTCAGAGTGCTCGTCGGACGATTCGTCCCGATGCCCTGCCCGGCGGGCGGGACAGCGCCGTGGGCTGCTGCGGAGCGGACCGCGAGTGATGTGCCGCACATCGCCCCCGGGGTCCGGCGCGGCCGGTGGGTCAGGCCATGAGCGGGAGCAGCCGCGAGAGGTCGGCGCGTTCGCCGCTCGCGCTCACCCGCGCCTGAGCCACGGCGTCCTTCCAGGCCAGCCGCCCGGTGGCCAGCCGGACCCAGGTCAGCGGGTCGGTCTCGACGACGTTGGGCGGGGTGCCGCGGGTGTGCCGGGGCCCTTCCACGCACTGCACGACGGCGAACGGCGGCACCCGCACCTCGGTGGAGCCGCCGGGCGCGCGGACGGCGAGGGTGTCCGCCAGAAGCCGGGTGCAGGCGGCGAGCGCCTGACGGTCCAGGGGGACGTCGAGGCCGGGCACGGCGGCGTTCAGGTCGTCGGTGTGGACGACGAGTTCGACGGTGCGGGTGACCAGGTAGTCGGCGAGGATCATGCCGCCGGCGCGGGTCTCGATGAGCCGGTCGTGCGGCGCCCGGGCCAGGGTCTCGGCGATGCGCTCGCCCACCCGCGCGTACAGGGCGTCCGGATCGGGGTGGGCCTCGGCGAGCGCGTGGGTGCCGTCGGCGATGGCCTCGGCGTACCGGACGGTGGCCGAGGCGTAGTCCAGGGGCCCGAGTTCGGCGCGGGCGGGTTCGGGGCGCTCGGCGGCCCGGCTGACGCTCTCCACGGCCATGGTGAGGTGGGCGGCGAGGTCCCGTACGGTCCAGTCGCCGAGGCGGGTGGGCAGCGCGAGCTGCTCGCCGGTGAGGCCGTGGACGGCCTCCCGCACGTGGGAGAACTGGGCGAGCACCGCCGCGCGGATCTTGGCGGGGTCGTAGGTCCGGGTGCGCTTCTTGGCCGGGGGCATGGCAGCGAGCCTAAGCGGTCGGGACGGACGCGCTCAGGCGGTTTTCACGCGGGCGGGGCCGCAACGGCACGCCGCCGCCGGTGACTTCGGGGCGGCAGGTGTGCGCGCACGCCGCGCAGGGGTCCGGCCGTCACGGCGGCCGGACCCCTGGTGTCGCGTACGGCGCGGACTACGCGAGCAGCGCCGGGATCGTGGCCTCGTGGGCCTCGCGCAGCTCGGCCAGGGGCAGGGCGAACTCGCCCTGGACCTCGACCGTGTCGCCGTCCACGACGCCGACGCGGGTGGCCGGCAGGCCACGCGCGCCGCACATGTCGGTGAAGCGCACCTCCTCCGAGCGCGGCACCGCGACGATCGCGCGGCCGGCCGACTCGGACAGCAGGAAGGTGAACGCGTCCAGGCCGTCCGGTACGACCAGCCGGGCGCCCTTGCCGCTCAGCAACGCCGACTCCACGACCGCCTGGACCAGACCGCCGTCGGACAGGTCGTGCGCCGAGTCGATCATGCCGTCGCGGGAGGCGGAGATGAGGATCTCGGCCAGCAGCCGCTCGCGCTCCAGGTCGACCTTGGGCGGCAGACCGCCGAGGTGGTCGTGGACCACCTGCGACCAGGCCGAGCCGCCGAACTCCTCGCGGGTGTCGCCGAGGAGGTACAGCAGCTGGCCCTCCTCCTGGAAGGCGACCGGGGTGCGGCGGGCCACGTCGTCGATCACGCCGAGGACGGCGACGACCGGCGTCGGGTGGATGGCCGCCTCGCCCGTCTGGTTGTAGAGCGAGACGTTGCCGCCGGTCACCGGGGTGCCGAGCTGGAGACAGCCGTCCGCAAGACCGCGCACGGCCTCCGCGAACTGCCACATCACCGCCGGGTCCTCGGGCGAGCCGAAGTTCAGGCAGTCGGAGACGGCCAGCGGCTTCGCGCCGGTCGTGGCGACGTTGCGGTAGGCCTCCGCGAGCGCCAGCTGCGCGCCCGTGTACGGGTCGAGCTTGGCGTAGCGGCCGTTGCCGTCGGTGGCGAGGGCGACGCCGAGGCCGGTCTCCTCGTCCACGCGGATCATGCCGGAGTCCTCGGGCATGGCCAGCACGGTGTTGCCCTGCACGAAGTGGTCGTACTGCTGGGTGATCCACTTCTTGGACGCCTGGTTCGGGGACGCCACCAGCTTCAGGACCTGCGCCCGCAGCTCCTCGGCGGACGTGGGCCGGGGCAGCTTGTTCGCGTCGTCGGCCTGGAGGGCGTCCTGCCACTCGGGGCGGGCGTAGGGGCGCTCGTAGACGGGGCCCTCGTGCGCGACCGTGCGCGGGTCGACGTCGACGATCTTGCCGCCGTGCCAGTAGATCTCCAGGCGGTCGCCGTCGGTCACCTCGCCGATGACGGTGGCGATGACGTCCCACTTCTCGCAGATCTCCAGGAAGCGGCCGACCTTCTCCGGCTCGACCACCGCGCACATGCGCTCCTGCGACTCGCTCATGAGGATCTCCTCGGGCGAGAGCGTGGAGTCGCGCAGCGGGACGTCGTCCAGGGTGACGCGCATGCCGCCGGAGCCGTTGGAGGCCAGCTCGCTGGTGGCGCAGGACAGGCCGGCCGCGCCGAGGTCCTGGATGCCGACGACCAGCTTCTCGGCGAACGCCTCCAGGGTGCACTCGATGAGGAGCTTCTCCTGGAAGGGGTCGCCGACCTGGACCGCGGGACGCTTGGAGGGCTTGGCGTCGTCGAAGGTCTCGGAGGCGAGGATCGAGGCGCCGCCGATGCCGTCGCCGCCGGTGCGGGCCCCGTACAGGATGACCTTGTTGCCGGCGCCGGAGGCCTTGGCGAGGTGGATGTCCTCGTGCCGCATCACGCCGATCGCGCCGGCGTTGACCAGCGGGTTGCCCTGGTAGCAGGCGTCGAAGACGACCTCGCCGCCGATGTTGGGCAGGCCCAGGCAGTTGCCGTAGCCGCCGATGCCCGCGACCACGCCGGGCAGCACCCGCTTGGTGTCGGGGTGGTCGGCGGCGCCGAAGCGCAGCGGGTCCACGACGGCGACCGGGCGCGCGCCCATCGCGATGATGTCGCGGACGATGCCGCCGACTCCGGTGGCCGCGCCCTGGTAGGGCTCGACGTAGGAGGGGTGGTTGTGCGACTCCACCTTGAAGGTGACGGCGTAGCCCTGGCCGACGTCCACGACGCCGGCGTTCTCGCCGATGCCGACGAGCATGGCGTCGCTTTCGGGGGCCTTCTCGCCGAACTGGCGGAGGTGCACCTTGGAGGACTTGTACGAGCAGTGCTCGGACCACATCACGGAGTACATGGCGAGCTCGGCGCCGGTCGGGCGGCGGCCGAGGATCTCCACCACCCGCTCGTACTCGTCCTTCTTCAGACCGAGTTCGGCCCAGGGCAGCTCGACGTCGGGGGTCGCGGCCGCGTGCTCGACCGTGTCCAGAGGCGTCCTGCTCATGCGGTGACCAGCTTCTTCAGGATCGAGGTGAAGAACGGCAGGCCGTCGGTGCGGCCGGTGCCGATCAGCGGCTCGGTGGCGTGCTCGGGGTGCGGCATGAGGCCGACGACGTTGCCGGCCTCGTTGGTGACGCCGGCGATGTCCCGGAGGCTGCCGTTGGGGTTGACGTCGAGGTAGCGGAAGGCGACGCGGCCCTCCGCCTCCAGCTCGTCGAGGGTGTACTCGTCGGCGACGTACCGGCCGTCCATGTTCTTCAGCGGGATGTGGATCTCCTGGCCGGCGGTGTAGTCGGCGGTCCAGGCGGTCTCCGCGTTCTCCACCCGCAGCTTCTGGTCGCGGCAGATGAAGTGGAGGTGGTCGTTGCCGAGCATCGCACCCGGGAGAAGGTGGGCCTCGGTGAGGATCTGGAAGCCGTTGCAGATGCCGAGCACCGGGAGGCCGGCCCTCGCCTGGTCGACGAGGGTGTCCATCACCGGGGAGAAGCGCGCGATGGCGCCGGCCCGCAGGTAGTCGCCGTAGGAGAAACCGCCGCACAGGACCACCGCGTCGACCTGCTTGAGGTCCTTGTCCTTGTGCCACAGGGCGACCGGCTCGGCGCCCGCGAGGCGGATCGCGCGCTGGGTGTCCCGGTCGTCGAGGCTGCCCGGGAAAGTGACGACGCCAATACGAGCGGTCACTTCGCGGCCTCCGCGACTTCCTCCACCTTGACGGTGAAGTCCTCGATCACGGTGTTGGCGAGGAAGGATTCGGCAAGATCGTGAATGCGGGCGAGCGCGGCCTCGTCGACCGGGCCGTCCACTTCCAGTTCGAATCGCTTTCCCTGACGTACGTCGGAGATGCCTTCGAAACCCAGGCGCGGCAGTGCGCGCTGCACCGCCTGGCCCTGGGGGTCGAGGATCTCCGGCTTGAGCATGACGTCGACTACGACGCGTGCCACTGGCACTCCCGGTGTGTGGTGCTGAGCAGGTTCCTTCAGACTACCCGTACAAAATTTCTACGCGGGTAGATTAGTAGGAAACTACGTGACGGCGGTCACGGTCCGGTATCGGAGCGGGGGCGTGGTGAAAAGTTCTGGGAAAGTTCGGCGACACGTACCGGATACCCCATTGCTCCGGGACACGCGGACAGATTTAGTCGGGGCTTCACTTGGCAATGCCCGGCACTGTACAAATGAATTGGCAACAGCCGATACTTTTCCCGATAACAGGCGGACAGCCGACATCTGGCGAACATCTCCGCACGTCCGGCTGCCTTGACGGCCGCTGGGACGCAGAGGTGTCGCACGAAGGGACCGATATTCGTGGCGCAGCGTGTCGTGGTCACTCTCTTTGACGACATCGACGGCTCGGAAGCGGCGGAGACGATCGCCTTCGGACTCGACGGCAAGTCCTACGAGATCGACCTCAACCAAGCCAATGCCAAGCGACTGCGCAAGGCACTCGCTCCGTACGTGGAGGCGGGCCGCAAGCGGTCGCGGTCGGGCAAGGCGTACCGGCAGACCGAGGTGGCCCCCGACCCGGCGGCTGTCCGGGCCTGGGCGCAGGCCAACAAGATGGACGTGCCGGCGCGCGGCCGCATCCCCAAGAAGGTCTACGAGGCGTTCAGCGCGGCCCAGTGACGGCGCGGGGCGGTGCCGAGCGGGCCGCTCCTCCCCGCGGACCTGCCGCCCGCCCCGCCGGCCTGACGACCGGTCTCCGGGCGGGCGTCCTCCCGTCCGGGGGACGCCGTTCGGCGCCCGCCCGGGTCGCCCGGGTGGGCGCCCCAGGGGCCGTCAGCGGGCCCCGGGACAAGCCGACTTGCGCTACCCCCCTGCTGATCAGCTAATGTCTGGAGCACGCCGAGGGGCAAGGCCGAAAAGCCGAAACCCACGGAGTACACGCGGGTGTAGTTCAGTAGCAGAACATCCCCCTTCCAGGGGGAAGGCGCAGTGTGCGATTCCTGTCACCCGCTCTGCACCGCCGGTCCGGACCACTCTGGTGGATCAGGTAGGCTGGTGTTCGCGCCGATCGGTGGGAGCCGGTCGGAGGCAATGCGGACGTAGCTCAGTTGGTAGAGCGCAACCTTGCCAAGGTTGAGGTCGCGAGTTCGAGCCTCGTCGTCCGCTCGGGAAAAAGACCCCGGTCCATTGGACCGGGGTCTTTTCGTGTTCGCCACGGCCACCGTTCTGACATTTGTCATGCCGACTCATGACACCGCGCACTGCTGTCGCCGCCGGACCGGCGGAACGCTGGTGCTATGGACATCGACGAACACGATCACGTGATCGAGGTCACCGATCTGCGGCGCGTGTACGGGGGCGGGTTCGAAGCAGTACGCGGCATCTCGTTTCACGTGAAACATGGCGAGGTCTTCGCACTGCTGGGCACCAACGGCGCCGGGAAGACCTCCACGGTCGAGCTGCTGGAGGGCCTGGCGGCCCCGGCCTCAGGACGCGTGCGCGTACTGGGCCACGATCCCCACGCCGAGCGGGAGGCCGTACGTCCGCGCACCGGAGTGATGCTCCAGGAAGGCGGCTTCCCCTCCGAGCTGACCGTCGCCGAGACCGCGCGGATGTGGGCCGGGTGCGTGAGCGGGGCACGCCCGCCCCGGGACGTGCTCGCGCTGGTCGGTCTGGAGCGGCGCGGCGGAGTCCGGGTCAAACAACTGTCGGGCGGTGAGCGACGGCGGCTGGATCTGGCACTCGCGCTGCTCGGCGACCCCGAGGTCCTGTTCCTGGACGAGCCGACCACCGGACTGGACGCCGAAGGCCGCCAGGACACCTGGGAGTTGGTGAGCGCGCTGCGCGACGCCGGCACGACCGTCCTGCTCACCACGCACTACCTGGAGGAGGCCGAGGGTCTCGCCGACCGGCTCGCGATCCTGCACGAGGGCCGTATCGCGGCGGCCGGCACCCCCGCCGAGGTGACGGCCGCGCAGCCCTCCCGGATCTCCTTCGAACTGCCCGCCGGCTACTTCCTCGGCGACCTCCCGCCGCTGGCCGCACTGGGCGTGTGCGGCCACGAGACGACCGGCCGCGTCGTACGGCTGCGCACCCGCGCGTTGCAGCGCACGGCCACCGAACTGCTGCTGTGGGCGCGGCACGCCGGAGTCGAACTGAGCGGCCTCGACGCCCGGTCGGCCTCGCTGGAGGAGGCGTTCCTCGGTATCGCACGGGAGGCCGCCGCGCCTCGGGACAAGGAGCACGCCGCATGAACGACACCGGTACCAGCGCCGCCACCGCCGTCCCGGCGGCCGCCCGCGCCCGGGGTGCGCGCACCACCGCGACGGGCCGTATGGCCGCGCTCGCCCGCGCCGAACTGACCCTGTTCGTGCGGACCAGGAGCACCCTGGTCTCGGCCGTGTTCGTGCCGCTGGCCCTGCCGTTCAGCGTGCAGTCGGTGACCGACCGGATGAAGACGGCGGACGCCGGACTCACCACCGGGCTGATCGTCCTGCCCGCCGCCGTCGGCTTCTCCCTGCTGTTCGCCGTGTACTCCACCCTGGTCGGCGTGTTCGTCGCCCGCCGCGAACAGCTCGTCCTCAAGCGGCTGCGCACCGGCGAGGCGCGCGACGCGGAGATCCTCGCCGGCGCCGCCGTGCCGGCCGTCGTCACGGGCCTGGTCCAGTCGCTGCTCCTGGCCGCCGCCTGCACGGCGCTCCTCGATCTGCCCGCCCCGCACGCACCGCAACTCGCCGTCGCGGGCCTGCTGCTGGGGCTGGTCCTGGCGGTGGCCCTGGCGGCGGTCACCTCGGCATTCACCCGCACCGCCGAGAGCGCCCAGGTCACCGCGATCCCCCTGGTCCTGGCCTCGATGATGGGGTCGGGCGTCATGGTGCCGCTGGAGCTGCTGCCCGACGGGGTGGCCCGGTTCTGCGCACTGCTGCCGCTCACCCCGGTCATCACCCTGGTGCGCGGCGGCTGGACCGGCCAGTTGAGCGGGGCGGAGGCCCTGCGCGCGCTGGCCCTGGCACTGGCCTGGACCGCGGCGGCGGGGTTCGCTGTGCGACGGTGGTTCCGCTGGGACCCGCGACGGTGACCGCGCGGGGGCACGCCGGAGGGGACGACGGAGGGGGAGGCCCATGGTGCTCGGCGGGATGCGGGGCTGGCAGCGGCGCAACTGGCGGGACCGCGGCAAGGCCGAACGGGTCGAGCTCCAGAGCGTGTTCACCTGGTACGCCACGATCTGGGTGTTCGAACTGACCTGGCTCGGCATGCCGGTGGTCGACGGAGTGCGGCACCGGCCGGTGCCGCTGGTCCTCGGCGGGCTGCTACTCGCCGTCGGCCTCCTCCAGTGCGTGGCCGCCAACCGGCTCGCCCGGCCCGCGCTCGACCACTATCTGGGGCGGGCGGTCCTGCCCCCGCGGGCCCTGCGCGGCTCCCTGGTGCTGCTGGCGCTCGCGCTCGTCCTGCCCGTCGTGCTGGCCCTGGTGGGCGGCATCGCCCCCTGGACGGCCCGCCTGGCGATGGGCGCCGCCCTGCTGACGTTCGGCCTCACCTACGGGCTGCTGGCGACGGTGCCCGTGCTGGTGCGCCGCTCCGCCCTGCTGGCGGCGGTCCTGATGGCCGTCGCCGGACTCGCCTTCCGGACCGTCCCCGACGTCCTCATGACCGGGTTCCTGGTCGTCTTCGCCATGGGGATGTCGCTGCTGGCCGTGCGCTGCGGCGCGTGGACCCTTTCGGTGCTGTGGGAGGCCGAGCGCGCCCGCGAGACCGAGGCCCGGCTCGCCGTCGCCGAGGAGCGGCTGCGGTTCGGCCGGGACCTGCACGACGTGCTGGGGCGCAACCTGGCGGTGATCGCGCTCAAGGCCGAACTGGCGGTGCGGCTCGGCCGGCGCGGACGGCCCGAGGCGGTGGACCAGATGGTCGAGGTGCAGCGGCTGGCGCAGGAGTCGCAGCGCGAGGTGCGCGCGGTCGTCCGCGGCTACCGCGAGGCCGACCTCGCGGCGGAACTCGCCGGCGCGCAGGGCGTGCTGGGCGCCGCCGGCATCGACTGCGCGATCACCGGCTCGGCGGCCGGGCTGCCCGCCCCGGTGCAGTCCGCGCTGGCCTGGGTGGTCCGCGAGGCGACGACGAACGTCCTGCGGCACGGCGACGCCCGCAGCTGCGCCATCGCCCTGCGGATCGACGCCGGCCGGGCCGGACTGTCCGTCGAGAACGACGGGGCGCCCCGCTCCCCCGGCGGCCCGCCGGGCTCCGGACTCGCCGGGCTGCGCGAACGGCTGTCGGAACTCGACGGCACGCTGTGCGCCGGCCTCGTGGCCGGCGGCCGGTTCCGGCTGACCGCCGAGGTACCGCTGCGGCCTGCTGGGGACGCCGCTACCGAGACCGCCGCCACCGCTGAGGCCGCCACCACTCCCGAGGCCGCCGCCATCGCTGAGGCCGCCACCACTCCCGAGGCCGCCGCCATCGCTGAGGCCGCCGCCACTCCCGAGGGCGCTGCCGCCGCCGAGGCCGTGTCCACCGCCGTCACCGCCAAGATCACCCGTGCGTCGAGCGAGGTCACCCCATGACGACGTCACCCGCCCCCGTCCGGCTGTTGCTGGCCGACGACGAGCACCTCATCCGGGGCGCGCTCGCCGCGCTGCTCTCCCTGGAGGACGACCTGCTGGTCGTCGCCGAGGCGGCCAGCGGGCCCGAGGCGCTGGCCATGGCGCGGGCGCACACGCCCGACGTGGCCGTACTGGATCTCCAGATGCCCGGCGCGGACGGTGTGAAGGTCGCCACATCCCTGCGGACCGAGCTGCCCGGCTGCCGGGTGCTGATCGTGACCGGTCACGGACGGCCCGGACATCTGAAGCGGGCGCTGGCGGCCGGAGTGCGCGGCTTCGTCCCGAAGACCGTCAGCGCCCAGCGGCTCGCCGAGATCATCCGCACCGTGCACGCCGGAAACCGCTACGTCGACCCCGAGTTGGCCGCCGACGCGATCTCCGCCGGCGACTCCCCGCTGACCGCGCGCGAGGCCGAGGTGCTGGAGCTGGCCGCCGACGGCGCGCCGGTCACCGAGATCGCCGCGCGGGCCGCCCTGTCCGCCGGGACCGTGCGGAACTACCTGTCCTCGGCCATGACGAAACTCGGCGCGGAAAACCGGCACGCGGCGATACGCCTCGCCCGCGAGCGAGGTTGGGTATAGTGGCTCTCGCGCCACGGCGCAACGCGGACGTAGCTCAGTTGGTAGAGCGCAACCTTGCCAAGGTTGAGGTCGCGAGTTCGAGCCTCGTCGTCCGCTCCAGTTCCGAGCCCCCCGGCTTCCACCGGGGGGCTCGGTCGTTTCCGGGTCCTACGACCAGCTCGTGCCGGTCAGCCGCTCGTACGCCTCGACGTACTTGGCGCGGGTGGCCTCGACGACGTTCTCCGGCAGCGGCGGCGGAGGCTGCTCGCTCGCGCGGTCCCAGCCCGACTCGGCGGAGGTCAGCCAGTCGCGGACGTACTGCTTGTCGTACGAGGGCTGCGCGCGGCCCGGCTGCCACTGGTCGGCCGGCCAGAAGCGGGAGGAGTCCGGGGTGAGGACCTCGTCGGCCAGGACGAGCGCCTCCCCGTCGAAGCCGAACTCGAACTTGGTGTCGGCGAGGATGATCCCCCGCTCCCGGGCGATGTCCCGGGCCCGGCTGTAGACGGCGAGGGTGGCCTGACGCAGCTGGGCGGCCGTCTCGGCGCCGACCTCGCGGGCGACCTCCTCGTAGGAGACGTTCTCGTCGTGCTCGCCGACCTCGGCCTTGGTGGCCGGGGTGAAGATCGGGGCGGGCAGCTCGGAGCCGTCGACCAGGCCCTCGGGCAGGGCGAGACCGCACACCGTACGGGTCCGGTCGTACTCGGCGAGGCCCGAGCCGGTGAGGTAGCCGCGCGCCACGCACTCCACGGGGATCATCCGCAGCGACTTGCACACCAGGGTCCGGCCGGCCCAGTCGGCGGGGGCGCCCTCGGGCAGGTCGGTGCCGATGACGTGGTTCGGGGCCAGGTCGGCGAGCCGGTCGAACCACCACAGCGACAGCTGCGTGAGGATGCGGCCCTTGTCGGGGATCTCGGTGGGCAGCACCCAGTCGTAGGCGGACATGCGGTCGCTGGCGACCATCACGAGGTCGCCCGCCTCGTTGCGGTACAGCTCGCGCACCTTGCCGGTGTGCAGATGCACCAGGCCCGGAACCTGGATCGGCTCGGGCTTTTCGACGAATCCGGACACGGTTCCTCCCCGTGGTTCTGTCCAATGGCTCGATTGTCCCGTACGGGGGAGGCGGCCTCGGACAGCGGGTCAGTCGCGCTTGCAGATGCGGTCCAGGAGGTTGGCGGTGGCCCGCTGGATCCGGGGGTCGGCGTGGCCCGGGCGGTCCAGGGCCGGGGACCAGGCGAACGTCCCGGAGGCGAAGACCAGCGCGCCGGACGGCGCCCGGTACAGCGACGTCTCCTGGTGGCGCCGGACGCCGTCGGCGTCGGGGTAGGGCGAGTGGGCGAGCAGGATGCGGTCCTGGTGGTCGGGCAGCGGGGTGCGCGGGAAGTAGCGGTCGGCCTCGCCCGCGACCAGGCCGGCGATCTCCTCGCCCTCCAGCGCCCCGGTCGACTCCCACAGCCAGTGGTCGGCGTTGCGCACGATCATCGGACGTGGTTCGGGCACCCGGCCCGCGTACTGGATGCCCATGAGCTGCTGCTCGGGGCGGTCCACCTCCCGCCACAGCACCGGCCGGCCCGGGCCCTTGCGCTTGCGGCAGGTCAGCAGGCGGTCGGGCACCCCGGACGGGGACGGGGCCAGCTCCACCTGCCAGTACATGGTGTTGGCGGACAGGAACACCAGCGACGTGCCCGTCTCGCGGGCCAGTTCGACGGTACGGCGCATCGGCACCGACCAGTACTCGTCGTGGCCGGGGAAGACCAGGCCGCGGTATCGGGTGGGGTCGATGCGGCCGGCGTGCAGGTCGCGGGCGTCGGCGTAGGCGAGGTCGTAGCCGTAGCGCTCGGCCCAGCGGATGAAGTCGTAGGCGTGCCCGACGTGCAGGGGCAGGCCCGCGCCCGCGTACGGGCGGTCGAAGGAGACCGTGGTCGCCGCGTCCGCCTCGCCCAGCAGCCGGCCCTCCTCGTCCCAGGCGTGGTAGAGGCTCGCGCCGGTGTGGCCGTCCTCCGGGTAGAGGTTGTAGGCCTGCCAGGTGACGTCGGGCAGCAGCAGGAGCAGGTCCGCCGGGTCGTCGTCGCGGACCGTGAAGGGGATGTGCGAGCGGTACCCGTCCGCCGTGGTCAGCACGGCCACGTAGGCGCCGGTGCTCCAGTACGAGGGCACCTGGAGCCGCCAGGACAGCCACCAGTGGTGGCAGGAGACGGTGCGGTCGGCCATCAGCGGCGCCGGCTGGACGATCCCGGAGAGCCGCGGACTGGTGGTGATCTTCGCGGCGCCGTCACCGCCGTAGTGGCCGATGCGGTAGACGTCGACGCCGAACTGCTGCGGCGGGTCCACCGTGATGTGGAAGTCGATCGCCTCGCCGGGCGAGACGGCCCCGGTGGAGGCGAAGCCCTTGATCTGCCGGTGCACGTCGTCGGCCGAGCGGAGGCCGCCGCCGGCGGCCCGGGGCGCCGGGACGCGGGGCGCGCCGGGCAGCGCGGTGTTCGGCGCCGGATCGAGGTACCAGGGCACTACGTGGCCGGTGTCGTCGAAGTACGTCTCGCTGCCGCGCAGCCAGGGGACGGGGCCCTGTCCGAAGGGGTCCGACACGGCGTGCGCGAGTGCTCCCGACTCCCAGCGGCGGATGCGCTCCGATCCCATGACCGTTCCCCTCCCTCGTGGCCCCCTGGGCGGCTCGCGCGGCGGTGCGGGTCCGTCCTCAGGTGGCTGTCCGGCCGGCTCACTGTGCGGTTGTCGTACCTGTGGGTGCCTGTCGGTCGCCTGTCGGCGCTTGCCGGTGCCTGCCGTTGCTTTTCGGTGCCTTCCTGCGCCTGACGGCGCCCCTCTGCGCCCCTCTGCGCCCCTCCATGGCTGTCTCTGACTGTCCATCGCTGTCGTATGTCGGGGGCGCTTGCCACACGCGATCGGTCCCAGCACATCACATTACGCACGCATGCTGTCACTACTCGTTGCGAATTGGCCGAAAGTGGAAGCGGGGGGTCCGGTAATGCGACGGGGAGCGAGGCGTTGGCCCAGGTCGGGCGGGGTCAGCCGAGCCGGACCGGCTTCTCCGGACGTATGCCCGAATCGATCAACCAGGTCCACAACGGCACCGGATCGCCGTCCTCCACCAGGGCGAGCACCTTGGAACCGAGATCGCCGGCGCGCACGCCGTCCACCAGGAGGACGGGGCCGTCGAGCCAGTCGAGGCCCGGGACGGCGCCCGCGGTGTCCATCGCGGCGCAGCACACCATCGCGGTGACGTGGTCGGCGAGCAGTTCGCGGCCGGTGCGCGGCGGCTGGAGCGGGAACAGCGGCAGCGAGTCCTGGTCCCAGGGGGCCGCGCCGGGAGCCTGCCCGGCGGCGGTCTGCGCCGCCGGGCGCGTCGCCGGGGCGGCGGCCTCCTCACGGGCCAGCTCGGCGGTGAGGCAGGCCGCCAGGGCGGCGCTGCGCTCGTTGCCGAGGCCGGCCTCCTCCTCGTCCTCGTCCATACCCACGCCCATGTCCACGCCCATGTCCATGTCCATGTCCATGCGGAACGGGTCGTCCGAGGGAGGCGTGGCGGACGTGCTCTGTGTGGCGGGTGTGCCGCCCATCAGGCCCTCCTCCAGATCCTGCCGCAGGGCCTGCTCCAGGTCCTCGGCCATGCCGTCGTCCTCGGCGCCCGCGCCGGCCGGCGTCGCCGCCGGGTGGTGCGGGGCGGCGGGTATCGCGTCCGGCGGAGTCACGGGTACGCCGTCCGCCGGGGTCACGGGTATGCCGTCCGCCGGGGCGGGCGGCCGGGCCGGCGGTCGCGGGGCTCCGGCGGGGCGCGGCGGGGCGGAGAGGTGGTCCAGGACGCGGGCCAGAGTCGGGCCGTGCGGATCGGCGGCCGGCGGAGTGGGACAGTGCGGCACCCCCAGGGCGTCCAGCACCCGGTGGAGCCGGGCGGCGTCGGTGCGCCACTTGCGGTCCACGACCTCCTCCGGGTACTCCTGCCAGTCCACCGGGGCCCAGTCCGGGCCCTGCTCGGCCGGGCCGCCGTGGAACAGCCGCGCGGCCAGCAGCGAGGTGGCCTCGTCCACCGCGCCGGGCTCCTCCAGCAGGTCGCACGCGGGCCGCTCGCCGAGCCGGGAGGCGAATCCCTCGGCCAGCCGGTCGCGGCGCGACAGCTCGGTGAGGGCGGCCACCACGCCCGCGTCCAGCCGGGACGGCCAGCGGCCCATGCGCCAGGCGGGCAGCGCCACCCGGGTCAGCAGCCGGTCCCAGCCCGCGTACGCCAGGCCCACCTGCTCCTGGGCGACGATCCGCAGACCGTAGTCCACGGCCTGGGCGCGCTCGGCCGCCGCCGCGGCCACCCCCCGCTCCATCTGGGCCGCGTCCTCCCGGCAGCCGCGCAGCAGCAGCCGGGCCACCCGGCCCACGCCCGCGTACGCCACACGGGCCGGAAGACCGTGGCCGGGCGACGAGGCGGCGCCCACCGCCGCGTCCAGACCGCGGACGAACCGGCGGGCGGCGGCTATGTCCGGGTGCGCGGCGGGGCCCGTCCCGGCGACGACCGGGGCGAGGACGGCTCGCAGCTCGCCCACGCGCATCCACCACAGGAACGGCGAGCCGATCACGAGGACGGGCGCGTCCGCCGTACGGCGCGGGCGGGCCGGGGCCAGGCCGCGCAGCCCGTCCGGCTCGCTCGGATCTTCCGTCCGGTCCGGCTGGTCCGGCTCGTCCCGGCCGGCCCGCTCGGGCGGGGCGTGCGCCGGATGGGTGCGGTCCTCCAGCCAGCTGTCGCAGTCCGGGGTGAGCGCTATGGCGGACGGCGCGGGGACGCCCAGCCGGTCGGCCAGGTCGCGGACCAGGCGGTACAGGTCCGGGGCGGTCCGCTCGGGGACCGGGACCGTCGGGCTCATGGCCGGACGGGAGCGGGCGACGGCCACGCCGACGCCGGCGGCGGCGAGCAGGACGACGAGCGCGACGGCGCACACCGCCCAGCGGGCCGTGTCCCAGCCCCGGCCCACGAGATGGCCGGTGGAGCCGCCGGCGAGCAGGATCACGCCGAGGGCGGCGGGCAGCAGGGCGACGGCCAGCGCACGGCTGCGCACGCGCAGCACGGCGAGCGCCCTGGAGCGCGCGGACTGCGCCCCGACCTCGGCACCGATGGCGGTCACGGCCGGTCGTCACCCCCTCCCGACTGTCCTGGTGTTGCTCACTCCCCCACTGTGGCACCCGTCACTGACATCGCAATGCCGGTGGGCCAAGTGCCGGAACGCTTGCGCCGCACCCTAGTTGGGGCCTCGCCCCGCGTCAGCCGGATGGGGCATTGCTCACTCGATGGAATGGCTTTGGTCAAAGGTGGTCGACGGAACGCAACGGTCGGGCCCCGGCTCGTGTCCGGGGCCCGACCGTTGGGGGAAGGGTGCGCGACGCGCTGCCCGCGCCGGTGACGACGGCGCGGCGCGCCGCTCGCGCCGCTCGTGTCGGTGCGGGCGGGGTGCGCCGCTCGCGCCGGAGCGGGCGGGGCGCCGGTGTGCCACTCGTGTCGACGCGCGGCGCAGAGACCCGCTCGCGTCGCCGTTACGCGTCCGCCGCCGCCTTCGCGGCGATGTCGGTGCGGTGCTGGGAGCCGTCGAGGCCGATCCGGGCGACCGCCGTGTACGCCCGGTCGCGGGCCTCGGCCAGGTCCGCGCCGGTCGCGGTCACGGACAGGACCCGGCCGCCCGCGCTCAGCACGGCGTCGCCCTCGCCGCGGGTGCCGGCGTGCAGTACGTACGCGTGCGGGGCGTCCTTCGCGGCCACTTCGTCCAGCCCGGTGATCGGGTCGCCGGTGCGCGGGGTGCCGGGGTAGTTGTGCGAGGCGACGACCACCGTGACGGCCGCCTCGTCGCTCCAGCGCAGGGGTTCGAGGTCGGCGAGGTTGCCGGTGGCCGCGGCCATCAGGATGCCCGCCAGGGGGGTGCGCAGCCGGGCCAGGACGACCTGGGTCTCAGGATCGCCGAACCGGGCGTTGAACTCGATCACGCGGACGCCGCGGCCGGTGATCGCGAGACCGGCGTAGAGCAGCCCGGAGAACGGGGTGCCGCGGCGGCGCAGCTCGTCCACGGTGGGCTGGAGCACGGTCCGCAGGACCTCGTCCACCAGCGCGGGGTCCGCCCAGGGCAGCGGCGAGTAGGCGCCCATGCCGCCGGTGTTCGGGCCTTCGTCGCCGTCCAGGGCGCGCTTGAAGTCCTGCGCGGGCTGGAGCGGGAGGACCGTCTCGCCGTCGGTGATGGCGAACAGGGAGACCTCGGGGCCGTCGAGGTACTCCTCGATCACCACGCGGTCGCAGGCGGCGGCGTGCTCCCGGGCGGCCTCGACGTCATCGGTGACGACGACGCCCTTGCCGGCGGCGAGGCCGTCGTCCTTGACGACGTACGGCGCGCCGAAGGCGTTGAGCGCCTCGGCGACCTCCTCCGGAGTCGTGCAGACGTACGAGCGGGCCGTGGGGACGTCCGCCCCGGCCATCACGTCCTTGGCGAAGGCCTTGGAGCCCTCCAGCCGCGCGGCCTCCTTGGAGGGGCCGAAGACCGGGATGCCGGCCTCGCGCACGGCGTCGGCGACGCCGGCGACCAGCGGGGCCTCCGGGCCGACGACCACGAGGTCGGCGCCCAGTTCCGCGGCCAGCGCGGAGACGGCCGCGCCGTCCAGGGCGTCGACCTGGTGCAGTTCGGCGACCTCGGCGATGCCGGCGTTGCCGGGCGCGCAGTGCAGCGCGGTGACGACGGGGTCGAGGGACAGGGAACGGCACAGGGCGTGCTCGCGCGCGCCGCTACCGATGACGAGGACCTTCACGGGGCCAGCCTAACGGCACCGGCCCCGCGGGCTTTGTGCGGGCCGCCGAGGTGGCGGGCGGCGGCGGTTCGTAGGTTTCTCCGAGCCGGGCCGGGCCGAGCCGCAGCCGAGCCGCAGCCAGAGCCGAAGCCGCGTCGGCGGGCGGCAGGCGGCGGGCGGCAGGCGGCAGGCGGCAGGCGGCAGGCGGCAGGCGGCAGGGCAGCGCGGCAGGGCAGCGGGCGGCGGGGCGGCGGGCGCCATGCGGCGGGGCGGCCGCCCGCGGGTCACTCCGTCGTGTACTCCTCGACCACCGTCGCGCCCAGTTCCCGCACGATCAGCTCGCGGCCGGACAGGGCCGACTCGTTCAGGTCGGGGTCGTCGTCCTCGGGGATGTCGTCCTCGGGGGCGACCGGGGGCGGCTCCGGGGCAGCCGGCCGGGACGCGGGCGCGGGCCCGGCGGACCGGCCCGCCCCGGTCCCCGGTCCGGTTCCGCCCGCCGCCTGCGGCGGACGGTTCGGGGCTGCGGTGGACGCGGGCGCCGGAGCGGCGGGCGGCGTGGCGGCCGCCGTACGCTGCGGGGCCGGAGCGCCGCCGTAGCCGCCGCCTCCGTAGCCGCCGGGGGCGGGGGGCGCGGAGCCGCCGCCGGACGGGTCGATGATCGCCTCGATCTTCCACTGGACGTTGAACTGCTCCGCCAGGGCCTGCCGCAGCACGTCCTCGCTGCCGCTGCCGGCGAAGTTGTCGCGGGCGCCGGAGTTGACGAAGGCGATCTGGAGGGTGGTGCCGTCGAAGCCCGCGACCTGGGCGTTCTGGCTGAGCAGGATCCAGGTGAAGCGGCGGCGGTTCTTCACCGCTTCGAGGATGTTGGGCCACAGCGTCCGCGGGTCGAGCCCGCCGCCCGCCGGGGCGGGAGCGGCGAACCCCACGGGGGCGGGAGCGGCGGCGGGCGCGGCCTGCGGGGTCGCGGCGGCAGCCGGTGCGGCCGGGGCCGGTCCCCCGCCCGGGGCGGCCGCCGTGGGCCAGCCG
>NZ_BAABKC010000115.1:0-88987 GCF_039543625.1 Streptomyces similanensis
CGGCCGCCGGGGCGGCGGCCCGGGCGAGCGCCCGGGGCGCCGCGGGCAGCCACCGGACGGCGGCCGACGGAGCGGTGAGCAGACCGAGCACCATGGCGGGCCCTCAGAGGGTGGTGCGGCCGGGCCGCGCCGTGGGGCCGAGGGCGCCGGTGGCGGCGGGACCGGTGGCCGGCTTGTCCGCCGACGCCTTGCCGGTCGCCGACTTGCCGGTCGGCGGCTTGTCCGTGGGGGACGCGCTCCGGGCGCGGCGGCCGGGCCCCTTGGGCTGCGCGGCCGGGGGCGTCGCGGAACGCTCGGCCGTACCGGAGGCGAGTGCCGCCGTGGTGATGTCCTCCGCCGGTTCGGCGGTCGCGGGGGCGCGCCTGGTCCGCCGGGAGGCGGGGGCGGCGCTCGCGGTGGGGCCGGTGGTGCGCGCGGTGCCGGTGGTCTCCGTGGCCGGTGCGGCACCGGGTGCGGTGTCCGTCGCGCCGGGGGTGGTGGCACCGGTGTCCGCGGTACCGGTACCGGTGGTACCGGTGCTGGTGGTACCGGTGCCGGTGGTACCGGTACCGGTAGTAGCGCGGTCCGTGGCGGCGCGGTCCGTGGCGGCGCCGGTTTCCGGTCCGCCGGCGGTCAGGCGTCCGGGCTCGCGGGGCTCCTCGGAGGCGGAGCGGGCGGGCCGGGGCTGGGTGAGCCAGGCGACGGCGGCTCCGGTGAGGGCGACGGGCCACTCCACCACTCCCGCGACGCCGAGAACTCCGGCGCCCGTGTAGACCGCGAGCCGCCGTCCCCTCGGCGACACCGCGCCGACCTTGTCCAGCGTGCCCTGCGCGGCCCTGCCCACCGTCCCGGCGCCGGGTACCCTCCGCAGCACCGAGGCAGCGCCGTGCAGGGGCGCCGTGAGGACCGACGACGACTTCTGCTCAGCCATGACTCTCCTCGCCTGGGTGAGATCCCTTCCGTGCCCCCCGGGTGCCCGCGACCGCGCTGGTCATCCCGTTCGTCTCAGGGAACGTCAGGGTGCGCGCCCGCGCCACCGGCCACGCCGCCCGCTCGGCCGGACGGCTCTCGCCGCCCCGGTCACGAGCGGCCGGGTGCGGCGCGGCCGTCCACCCTCTCCACCGCGCCCACTCGGCCTCCCGACCGCACCTCTCCGCCTCTCCGCCGCACCTCTCCGCCGCGTCCCGACCGCACCTCTCCGCGCCCCGACCGCGCCTTCCCGCACCCCGACCGGCGTACGGCTTCTCAGCGCCCGGCGTGGCCGAGCATCTCCTCGGTCAGCTCCCGCCGGTAGGCCGCGTAGGCGGCGCGCAGCTCCGGTCCCGGCCACCGGGCGGGCAGCAGTGGGGCGGGCAGGACGGGGTCGGCCAGCAGGTGCCGTACCACCGCGGCGAGTGCGGTGAAGCGGTCGGCGGGCCGGTCGGCGCGCGCCGCGTGGGCGAGCAGCGCACGGGCCGTCGCCGCCCACGCGTCCAGCGGCCACAGGCGTGCGGCGAGGTCCTCGCCCGGCTCGTCGGGCCGGGCGGTGAACCGCCGGACCACGTCGTCGAGGCCGTCGGGCCAGGGACGGCGCAGGTTGGCGGGCCGCAGCCAGACGCCCTCGCGGAGTTCGGCGAGGCGCAGGGCGGTCAGGCCGGTGCGCAGTCCGGCGCGTTCGGCGGGCCCTCGGCCGGTCGCCGTGACCACCGCCATCTCCCACTCCCCGGTCCAGTCGCGGGTCCGCGGGTGCACGGCCGCGTCCTGGCGCCGCTGGCGCTCCAGCAGGCGGTCGCCGATGCCGTAGACGCCGTCCGCGCGCCGCAGGTCACCGGCGGCGACCATGCGGCTGAGCGCCGCCCGGAGTGTGGAGCCGCCGATCCCGAAGGGCTCGACGGCCCGCAGCAGGTCCCGTACCGGCAGCTCGGGCGGATGGGCGCCCAGCAGCAGGCTCAGGACCACGGACCGCGCGGACAGCGGGCGCAGCTCGACCGCGGCGGGCTCCTCGGAGGCGTTCATGGGCACGTACTCTACGGAGCAAGTTGTTGCACTATTGCTGCGACCGCAGAGCGAGTGCAACACTGCGCGTATGGCCTCGACACTCGCGCACGAGCAGCAGGATCAAGGGCGGCCGGCCGGGCGGACGCCGCAGGACCGGCGGCCGGCCGCGGAACGGCCGCCGCAGCCGGCCGGGCAGTACGCCACGCACGACGTCACCAACCAGCCCCCGCCCCTGAGCCCGTACGACGCGTCCGAGGACACGGCCCTGCTGGAGGGCCTGCGCCGGGAGGGCGCCGGGTGGGCCGAGGAGGACGTACGGCGGCTCGGGCGGCTGGCCGGGAGCGCCCAGGCCCAGGAGTGGGCCGAGCAGGCCGACCGGAACGGACCGGAGCTGCGCACCCATGACCGGTACGGCCACCGGATCGACGAGGTCGACTTCCATCCGAGCTGGCACCACCTGATGCGGGCCTCGGTCGCCGAGGGCCTGGCCGGCGCGCCCTGGGCGGACGCCCGGACCGGCGCGCACGTGGCCCGCACGGCGGGCGGACTGGTGTGGGGGCACACGGACGCCGGGCACGGCTGCCCGACGTCGATGACGTACGCCGCGGTGCCCGCCCTGCGCGCCCAGCCCGACCTCGCCGCCGTCTACGAACCGCTGCTGACCAGCAGGGTCTACGAGCCCGGACTGCGGGCGCCGACGGAGAAGCAGGGCCTGCTCGCGGGCATGGGCATGACCGAGAAGCAGGGCGGCTCGGACGTGCGGACCAACACGACGGCGGCCGCGCCGACCGCCGAGCCCGGCGTGTACACGCTGCGCGGGCACAAGTGGTTCACCTCGGCGCCCATGTGCGACGTCTTCCTGGTGCTGGCGCAGGCCCCGGGCGGGCTGTCCTGCTTCCTGGTGCCGCGCGTCCTGCCCGACGGCAGCCGCAACGCCTTCCGGATCCAGCGGCTCAAGGACAAGCTGGGCAACCGTTCCAACGCCTCCTGCGAGCCGGAGTTCGACGGGACGGTCGCCTGGCTGGTCGGCGCCGAGGGGCGGGGCGTCAAGACCATCATCGAGATGGTCAACTGCACCCGGCTGGACTGCGTGATGATGTCCGCCGCGCTGATGCGCAAGACGCTCGTCGAGGCCGGCCACCACACGCTGCACCGCCGGGCCTTCGGCGCCCGCCTGGCCGACCAGCCGCTCATGCGCAACGTGCTGGCCGACCTGGCGCTGGAGTCGGAGGCGGCCACCACGCTGACGCTGCGGCTGGCCGGCGCGGCCGACCGGGCGGTGCGCGGGGGCGACCAGCAGGAGACGGCGTTCCGGCGGATCGCCACCGCCGTCGGCAAGTACTGGGTCACCAAGCGCGGACCGGCCTTCACCGCGGAGGCCCTGGAGTGCCTGGGCGGCAACGGCTACGTCGAGGAGTCCGGCATGCCCCGCCACTACCGCGAGGCGCCCCTGCTGTCGATCTGGGAGGGATCGGGCAACGTCAACGCGCTGGACGTGCTGCGGGCGCTCGGCCGCGAGCCCGGCGCCGCGGAGGCGCTGTTCGCCGAACTCGCCCTGGCCCGGGGGGCGGACACCCGTCTGGACGCGGCAGTGACCCGTCTGCGCGACGGTCTCGGCGCGGCCTCCCCCTTCGGTGCGCGCCGTGTGGTGGAGCTGACGGCGCTGGTCCTCCAGGCGTCCCTGCTGGTCAGGCATGCCCCGTCCGCCGTCGCCGACGCCTTCTGCGCGACCCGGCTGGGCGGCGAGGGCGGCCACGCCTTCGGCACCCTGCCGGACACGGCGGACGTCGACACGATCCTGGGGCGGGCGCTGCCCGGGACGGCGTGAGCCGACGGTCCGGGCCTGCCGTGTGAGCCGCCGTCCGGGACGTGAGCCGGGACCGGAACGTCCGCCGGGACCGAGCCGTGGGCTGTCGGCCGACCGGCCGGGCCGGGTGAACCGGGTCGCTCCCGGGCGGGCGGCCGACTCGCTCACCGGGGCCGGCGACCGGTCCGCTCACCGGGTCTCGCGGCCCCACAGCGGGTCGAAGCGGGCCCACTCCACGTCCCACCCGTCGAGCCGCCGGCGCTCCAGGCGTTCCCGTAGGAGGCGGCCGCAGGCGAGGGGAACCGCCGCGGCGGTCATCCCCACCAGGCCGCCGATCACCAGGGACCGGGTGCGGGCCTGGTTCACCGTGGGCGGCCGGGTCACCAGCCGTCCCCGGCGGTCGGTCCAGACCGTGACTGCGGCGCCGACCGCGCTGTCGGAGGCCACCCGGGTCCGGCCGGTGCGCGCCGTCCCGTCGGGCGCGGTCCAGCGCACCTTGCCCCACACCGAGGCGGGAGCGCCGCCCGGCCCGTGCCCGGTCCCGGCGTCACGCGCGCCGTCGTCGTCGGTCTCCGCGGCGGACGCCGCGCCGGGCGCCTTCCGCGTCACCAGGGCCACCGTGGACCGCCACTCCGAGCGCTCCTGGTCCAGCCCGTGGCGCACTCCCCGGACGCCCGCCCAGCCGACGAGCACGCCGGCGGCGAGCGTGAGGAGCCAGACGCCGAGCACCACCCATGCCTCCACCGCGTCGGCACGGCGTTTGAGCGGATTGCGGCGCCACCGCCACAGCCATACCCCGGGACCGGGACCACGGAAGGCCATCGAAGGCGTCCTCCTCACATACGCGCGGACATGCCGGACCGCTCTCCCGTACGGAAGAGGGCTCACTGATGCTCGACGCCCGGGTTCCCCGGTGCGCCGGGCCCAAGGGTCCGCGGCCCCGCACGGCCGCGCGGGGCGCCGACGGTGCCGGTCCGACCTGCGACGACGTCGCCGCGCGGGTCACTGTCAGTGGCGGGGTGCACACTGACCGGTGTCCGGGACGACGGCGTCCGGGACGACGACTCCCGGAGGTGACCGGCATGACCGAGGTACTGCTCGCCGTGGGCACCCGCAAGGGCCTGTTCATCGGACGGCGGCGCGGCGGCGACTGGGAGTTCGACGACCGCCCCCACTTCAACGCGCAGGCCGTGTACTCGGTGGCCGTGGACACCCGCGGCCCCGTCCCCCGGCTGCTGGCCGGCGGCGACAGCGCGCACTGGGGCCCGTCGGTGTTCCACTCCGACGACCTGGGTCGCACCTGGACCGAGCCGGCCCGCCCCGCGGTGAGGTTCCCCAAGGACACCGGCGCCTCGCTGGAGCGGGTGTGGCAGCTGCACCCGGCGGCGGCGGAACCGGAGGTGGTGTACGCGGGCACGGAGCCGGCCGCGCTGTACCGCTCCGAGGACCGCGGCGAGAGCTTCGCGCTGGTGCGCCCGCTGTGGGAGCACCCGACGCGGTCACGATGGGTGCCGGGCGGCGGCGGTGAGGGCCTGCACACGGTGGTGACGGACCGCCGCGACCCGAACGCCGTCACGGTCGCCGTGTCGACCGCCGGGGTGTTCCGCACCCGCGACGGCGGGGCGAGCTGGTCCCCCGCGAACCGCGGTGTCTCCGCCGTGTTCCTGCCCGACCCGAACCCGGAGTTCGGCCAGTGCGTGCACAAGGTCGCCCAGGACCCGGCCGACCTCGACCGGCTGTACCTGCAGAACCACTGGGGGGTGTACCGCAGCGACGACGGCGGCGCGAACTGGACCGACATCGGCGCGGGGCTGCCCTCGACGTTCGGCTTCGCCGCGGCCGCCCATCCGCACCGCGGCGACACGGCGTACGTCTTCCCGATCAACGCCGACGCGGACCGGGTGCCCGCCGGCCACCGGTGCCGGGTGTTCCGCACCTCGGACGCGGGCGGCAGCTGGGAGCCGCTGTCGGCGGGCCTGCCCCGGGAGGACCACTACGGCACGGTGCTGCGCGACGCCCTGAGCACCGACGACGCCGATCCGGCGGGCGTCTACTTCGGCAACCGCAACGGCGAGGTGTACGCCTCGGCGGACGACGGCGACAGCTGGCGGCAGGTGGCCGCGCACCTGCCGGACGTGCTGTGCGTGCGCGCGGCGGTGATCGGATGACCGCGTCGGGCGTCCTCGGTCCGCCTGCGGCGCCGGCCGCACCGGCCGCACCGGACCGGCCGCCTCCGGCCGGTGTCCGGCAACCGCTTGATCACCGCCCCGGGACCGGCAGTAGGGTGACGCCCGTGGCACCACGACCCTTGCATGAAATCGTCGAAGCCGGCTGGGCGCAGGCCCTGGAACCCGTGGCCGGACGGATCGCCCAGATGGGCGACTTCCTGCGCGCGGAGATCGCCGCGGGACGCACCTACCTCCCGGCCGGGGCGAACGTCCTGCGGGCCTTCCAGCAACCCTTCGACGAGGTACGCGTCCTGATCGTCGGACAGGACCCCTACCCCACTCCCGGGCACGCGGTGGGACTGTCGTTCTCGGTCGCGCCCGAGGTGCGCCCGCTGCCCGGCAGCCTCATCAACATCTACCGCGAGCTGCACAGCGACCTGGGGCTGCCCCAGCCGTCCTCCGGCGATCTGACGCCGTGGACCCAGCAGGGCGTGCTGCTGCTCAACCGGGCGCTCACCACCGCCCCGCGCAAACCGGCCGCCCACCGGGGCAAGGGCTGGGAAGAAGTCACCGAGCAGGCGATCCGGGCGCTGGCCGCGCGCGGCAAGCCCCTGGTGTCGATCCTGTGGGGCCGCGACGCCCGCAACCTCCGTCCACTGCTCGGCGATCTGCCCTCGGTGGAGTCGGCCCACCCCTCCCCCATGTCCGCCGACCGCGGCTTCTTCGGCTCCCGTCCGTTCAGCCGCGCCAACGACCTGCTGATCGGGCAGGGCGGACAGCCGGTGGACTGGCGCCTGCCGTGACGGACCGGCCGGCGGCCGGCCCGGTGGGATTCCTCGCCGTGGACTCCGGCGGCTCCGGGATCCGGGCCGTCGTCGGGACGCCCGGTCGCGGACCGCTCGCCGAGCGCCGCTCGCCGGTGCCGGTGCGCACCGGGGAGCGGGGCATCGACCCGGCGCACCTGATGGAACAACTGGTGCCCATGGCGCGGGCGCTGGTCGCGGAGGCCGGGGTGGAGCGGCTGGCGAGCGCCGTCGTGGGGGCCGCCGGGTTCGCCACCCTGGGCGACGCCCTGCGCGCCGAACTGCCCGGCGCGCTGGCGCGGGAACTCGGAGTGCGCGAGGTCGCGTTGGCCGCCGACGCCGTCACCGCCTACGCCGGTGCGCTCGGTTCGCGCCCCGGCGCCGTGATCGCCGCCGGGACGGGGATGATCGCGCTCGGCACCGACCTGGCGGCCTGGCGGCGCGCCGACGGCTGGGGGCATCTGCTGGGCGACTGCGGCGGCGGCGCGTGGATCGGCCGGGCCGGCCTGGAGGCCGCGCTGCGCGCCCACGACGGACGCGACGGCGGCTCGGCGGCGCTGCTCGGTCGCGCCGAGGAGGCGTTCGGACCCATGCCCGAACTGCCCGGCAGACTCTACCCGCGCCCCGACCGCGCCGCCGTCCTGGCATCCTTCGCCCCCCAGGTGGCCGCCTGCGCCGCCGACGACCCCGTGGCGGCCGGTGTGCTGCGCGCCGCGGCCCGGCACATCGCCGAGTCCGCCGCCGCGGTGTGCCCGCCGGAGGGCGAGCCGCTCATCGCCCTCACCGGGGGCCTGTTCAAGACGGGCGAGCCGCTTCTCGTCCCGCTGGAACGGGAGCTGACGGCACGGCTGCCGCACGCGCGGCGCGTCACCGCCGAGGGCGACCCCCTGCACGGCTGCGCGCTCCTGGCGGCCGAGCTGGTCGGCGGCGCGCTCGCCCTGCCGGGTGACGAGAAGATGCTGTACGTCCCACCGGCACAAAGGGACTGATCCCCCGACCGATCGCCCACATCCCGACGTGTCGACCCCGCGCCGGACAAGTGCGCCGATGTCCTGGGCGAGTTGTCGCATCCGACCTGTTTGCGCCCATAGAACATGCTTGATCAGTACGTAACTCATCAGACAAAACCGGACGGAAACCGCTCACCTGCACCCTCCCCGAACAGGGGCACCGCGAAAGCCAGTAACATGCGGCGCCATGAGCTCCCCCACTGGGCCCGCGTCCGGCCTGCCAGTACGAATGCCGCGCCCCCGCCAGCCCGGACGGCACCGCCGACCCGAACCGCTGGCGGCTCCCGAGGGCGCGCCCGCGCTCGTCCTCGCGGTGCCGGGCACGCCCGGCGCGGCCACGCGCGGCCTCGCCGAGGAGGTCGTGAGCATCGCCCGTTCCGAGCTGCCCGGCCTGGACGCCCTGATCGGCTACCTCGACGGTGACGACGCGGAGTTCCCGACCCTGCAGTCCGTGCTCGCGCGCGCGGCCGACGGCCGGACCGCCCGCTACGAGCAGGCCCTCTCCGCCGGTCTCGAGGTCAAGGAACCCGACGGTCCGGTGGCGGTCGTCGTCCCGCTGCTCGCCGGCCCGGACGGCGCGCTGCTGCGCCAGGTCCGCCAGGCCGTCATGGACAGCCGGGTCGCGGCCGAGCTGACCGACGTCCTCGGCCCGCACCCGCTGCTCGCCGAGGCGCTGCACGTCCGGCTGTCGGAGGCGGGTCTGGCCCGCGCCGACCGGGCCCGGCTGTTCACGGTGGCGACCGCGGCGGACGGCATCATCCTCGCCTCGGTCGGCGGCGACGAGGCCGTGCAGGCGGCCGGTATCACCGGCATGCTGCTGGCCGCCCGCCTCGCCGTGCCGGTGATGGCCGCCGCCCTGGACCAGGAGGGCTCGATCTCGGCCGTCGCCGAGCAGCTGCGCTCCTCCGGCTCCCAGCAGCTGGCCCTGGCTCCGTACCTGATCGGTCCGGAGATCGGCGCCGAGCTGCTCGAGGCCGCCGCCGGGGAGGCGGACTGCGCCGCCGCCGAGTCCCTCGGCGCCTACCCGGCGATCGGCAAGCTCGTCCTGGCCAAGTACACGACGGCTCTGGGCATCGCCCCGCAGCAGGCGCAGAGCACGCCGGTTCTCTGACCCTGGTCCCCGCCGGACGCCACGGCACCACGCACGACCCGCACGACCCGCACGACCCGCACGACCGCGACGAAGGGCCCGCTCCGTACCGACGGGGCGGGCCCTTCGCCGTGCGAGCCGCGTCACCCGGTCTCCGCGTCGGGCGGGTCGCCGGGCGGGCCGCCGGTCGGTTCAGCCGATGACCACGCAGGAGGCCGCCGGCACCCGTACCGCTCCGGCGCGCGCCGGCAGCCCGGTGGCCGGGTCCACGGCGAACCAGGTCACCTCGCCGGAGCGCTCGTTGGCGACGTACAGGAAGCCGTCACAGAAGGTCAGCGCCCGTGGCCAGTGACCGCCGCACGGTACCGTCCCCGCCCGCGTCAGCCGCTCGCCGTCCGCCTCGACGGCGAAGGCGGACAGCACGTCCTCGCCGCGGGTGGCGATCCACAGGAACCGGCCGTCCGGCGCGACCACGATGCCCGAGGGGTAGGCGTCCCCGGTCGGGGTGTCCGGCAGGACCGGGGTCTCGGCCAGCGGCTTGAGCGAGCCGGCCGCTGCGTCCCAGCGGCAGACCGTGACGGTGGGGGTGAGTTCGTTGACGACGTAGGCGTGCCGGCCGTCCGGGTGGAAGGCCAGGTGGCGGGGGCCGGAGCCGGGGCGCAGCGCGATCTCCCGGTGCAGGTCGAGCCTGCCGTCCGTCAGCGCGCAGGCCCGCACCGAGTCGGTGCCCAGGTCGACGCTGACCGCCCAGCGGCCGCTGGGGTCGGGCTGCACCTGGTGGGCGTGCGGGCTCCGCTGGCGGCGTTCGTTCGGGCCCGATCCGCTGTGCCGGAGCTGCCCGGAGGGAGCGTTGCCGAGGCGTCCGTCGGCGCGGACGGGGACGGCGGTGACGCTGCCGGAGCCGTAGTTCGCGGTGAGGACGTGGCCGTCGAACAGGCTCAGGTGGGTGGGGCCGCTGCCGTCGATCCGTACGGGCGGGCCGGTGAGTTCGAGCGCCTCGCCCTTGACCCGGTAAGCGGCCACCGCGCCCTCGGCGGTCTCGCTGACGGTGTAGAGCGTGTCGCCGTCGGGCGACAGGGCCAGGTACGAGGGGTCGGCGACGTTGTCCGCGCTGGTCAGCGGGGTCAGCGCCCCGCCGTGTTCGGCCACGGCCGCGGTGACGACGCCGGGGCCGCCCGCCGCCGTGAACGATCCGATGAACGCCCGCCGTGCCCGCCTGCCGCCGTCTGCCACCGCTGAACCCCTCTCGGTCGACCCTTGCGGTGACGGTAGCAGTCGATCGCGCGCGGTCTAGACCAAGAGGGCGGACGTGTTCCCGTCCCGGGCGGCCCGGGGCGGGAGCGCGCGTCTCAGGGGCGGGACCGTGTGTCTCAGGCTCCGACGAGCGGGGAGCCCGAGGGGGCGCGCAGGGGCGCGGACAGCTCGGCCAGGGCGCGTTCCAGGCCGTGCAGGTGAGCGAGCGCGCCGGCGTCCGCGGCCGGGCGGGCGGTGACGTCGGCGACGGGTCCGGCGCCGCCGGTGAGTGCCTCCACCGCCGCCTCCACGCGCCAGCAGGCGGCGGCCAGACGGGCGTCGTGGGAGGCCTCCGGGTCGGCGGCGACGGCGACCAGGCCGCGGATCTCGCGGGCGCAGTCGTCTAGCGAGCGGAGGACCTGCCGGGCGCGGCGCCTGCGGCCGCGCATCGGGTTCAGCGGGTGCACGAGCGGCGCCACGGAGAGCCGTACCCGGCCGAGCAACTGCTCCAGCTCGGCCACCCGGGGCGCCGGGTCGGCGTGTGCCGCGCCCGCGAGCCGGGCTGCCGCCTCGCCGGTGCAGGCGTGGACGCAGCGCAGGGCGCGCTGGATCCAGGCGTCGGTGACGGCGTGGGTGCTGACCGGCAGCAGGAACAGCACGGCCAGCCAGGCGCCGAGCGCGCCGACGGCGGTCTCGCCCAGGCGCAGCGCGAGCAGGTGGGGGGTCAGCACGCCGAGCAGGCCGTAGAGCGATTCGGCGAGCACCGTGACCCAGAGCATCATCCAGGTGTAGGACACGGCGGCGGTGTAGAAGATGCCGAACACGCTCACGGCGACGAGCAGGGCCGTGGGCAGTGCGGCTCCGTGCAGCGGGGCGACGACGAGGACGCCGAGGCCGATGCCGAGCAGCGTGCCGAGGACCCGGCGGAAGCCGCGGACCAGGGTCTCGCCGCGCGAGGCGGTGTTCACGAAGACCCACCAGGTGGCGCCGACGGCCCAGTACCAGCGCTGTCCGGACATCAGTTCGCCCACGACGAGGGCGAAGCCGGCGCCGGCGACCGCCTGCACCGCCTGCCGGGTGGTCACCCGGGCCAGTCCCGCCCCGGCCGGCGGCGCGGGCACGACGGGCGGGGGCAGCCGGCGCTCGTAGCACCACAGGCCGAAGCGCGCCGCCGCCGCGCTGAGCACGGACAGGACGACGGCGGCGGACAGCTCGGGCAGCTGTCCCGGTGTGGCGTGCAGGAACTGGGCCACGAAGAAGGTCATGAACGCGAACACGCCGAGGCTGTGGCCGCGCGGTCCCCAGCGCCGCGCGTACACACCGGCCCCGACCACGGCGAGGAAGGCGAGGTCCCGGGCCAGGGGGTGGTCGTGCAGCGCGGACGCGGCGGCGAGGACCGGGATGCCGACGAACGGCAGCAGCGCGGTGGTGCCGGCCTGGCCGCGGACCGTGGGGTCGGTGACCGTGAACAGCGCGAGCAGCGCGGCGAGCCCGCCGGTGACGGCGCCCGTGAGCGAGTGTCCGGCGGCGGCGCTGACGAGGACCGCCAGGCCGATGCCGAGGACGGCCCGGGCGGCGAAGCGCAGCCGCGCCCGCCCCGGGTCCGGAGCCGCGAACACCCTCTTCAGCACTGCTGACCGCCCCCTTGGAGTACGTGGGTGCCCCGGGACGCGTCTCGCGCGCCGCACCGGACACCGGCATGAAAAAGGCGCCGCGGAAGTCCGCAGCGCCATCGACGTGCCCATCACAGCATCACGATGGCCCTTGGCTCAAGTGACTCGCTTTCCACTGGACCATTGGCACAGCTGGACGCTTTCGATCACTGCTGATCACAAGCCAATGGACGACGTCCTCTGGCCCAGACCGTCCGCTCCCCGTTGAGCCATTGGTACAGTCGACGTCGATCAACGAACGCACCAGGAGGCGGCGCGTCATGGCCGTGGACGAACTCGACACCCGCATCCTGCGGCTGCTCCTCGAACAACCGCGCACCAGCGTGCGCGAGTACGCCCGCATCCTCGGCGTGGCGCGCGGCACGCTCCAGGCCCGGCTGGACCGTCTGGAGCGGGACGGTGTGATCACCGGCACGGCCCCCGCCTTCTCCCCCGCCGCGCTCGGCCACCCGGTGCTCGCGTTCGTGCACATCGAGGTGACCCAGGGCCATCTGAACGACGTGGGGGACGCGCTGGCGGGGGTGCCGGAGATCGTCGAGGCGTTCTCCATCACCGGCGGCGGCGATCTCCTGACCCGGGTGGTGGCGCGGGACAACGCGCATCTGGAGGACGTGATCCAGAAGCTGATCAGCCTGCCCGGCGTGGTCCGCACCCGCACCGAGGTGGCGCTGCGCGAACGTGTCCCGCACCGGATGCTGCCGCTGGTGGAGTCGATCGGCCGTACGGCCCGGAGGTGAGCCGGGCGCACCGGAGGTGAGCCGGGCGCGCTCCGCCAAGCGCCGCCGGGCCGTCAGGGCGCCGGCGCCCGGAGCGCCGCGGCGATCTCCGCCAGCCACCGGTCGACCGGCCCGAGGGCGACCAGGCCGCTGCCCGCGCCCGCCACTTCCCCGGCGGCCGGCCGCAGCCGTGCGTGCGTCCGCTCCAGCGCCGCCCGGTCGTCCAGCTCCAGCGCGAGGGCCGCCTCCAGACAGCACAGTGCCTCCTGGAGCAGGTCGGCGGGCGGTTCGGGCAGGCCGTCGAGGGCGGCCCGGGCCTGGTCGCGACGACCCTCTCCGAGCAGTCCGAAAGGCCGCAGCCAGGGCCGGTACGGTCCCCAGTCCGCGCCCGGGTCCACGGCGCCGGCCGCCTCCAGCGCGGCCCGGGGCCGGTCCGCGAGGCCGGAGCAGAGCAGCGCCAGCGGGAGCAGCCCGGCTGACAGACCCGGCATTCCGGCGCCGTCCAGCAGCGCGGCGGCCGACCGTACGGCCTGCTCGTCGCCGGCCTCCATGGCGCGGTACCAGCCGGTGAACACCGCCACCAGCGGGCGTTCGTGGCGGTCGCCGAGCCGGTCGGCGGCAGCGGCGTGCGCCCGTGCGCCGGCGCGGTCGCCGAGCGCGGCGCGGGCCTGCATCCGCACCAGACGGCCGAGCACCTCGTAGCTCGTCAGCCCGTGCCGCGCCGACAGCGCCACCAGCTCCGCACCGATCGCGTCCCGCCGCGCGGCCAGACCGGCCCGCGCGCAGGACTGCATGAATCGGCCGTTGAGGGCGAAGGCGAGCAGCGCCGGATCGTCCAGCCGGCGGGCGAGCGCCTCGGCCTCCGCCGCGGCCAACGGCCCACGGGGTGACCGGGTGCCGCGCGACTCCAGGGCGACGGTGGCCAGCAGCCGGCAGCGGTCGGCGTCGTGGGCGGGGCCGTGCGGCAGGGCGGCGAGGGTGCGCTCGGCGGCCTCGACGATCCGCCGGGCCGCCCGCGGGTCGTCGCTGCGGGTCCAGACCGCGGGGACGTCGTAGGCGCCGATGACACGGGCGGTCAGGGCCGGGTCGCCCAGTTCCTCGGCGGCGTCGACCACCGCCGTCCGCTGCTCGCGCGCGGCGGCCAGTCCGCCGCCGCCGGCCAGGGCGAGGCCGCGCAGCAGTCCGACCGTCGACTCCAGCCGCGCCCGCGACCCGGCGGCCACGGTGCGGTCGTACGCCTGTGCGGCACGGTTCCACAGGTGCACTGCGGCGGCCGTCTCCTCCGGCGCCTCCAGGCCGGGGCTCTGGGCGAGCACGTCCGCCTCCAGACGGCGCAGCGCGGGGCCGGGGTCCACGCCGAGCTGCTCGACGAGGGTCGCGCGGGCGCGGCGCAGGACGGCGAGGGCGTCGCCCTGACGGCCCGTGCGGTACAGCGCGAGCGCCAGCAGCCGCCAGGCCTCCTCGCGCCACGGCTGCGCGGTGACGTGGGCCTCCAGGTCGGGCACGGCCTCGGCGGCCCGGCCGAGCCTCAGGCGGGTCGCGGCCCGCTGTTCCTCGGCGTTCAGTCGCAGTGCGGCGAGGCGGGCGCGTTCGGCGCGGGTCCAGTCCTCGTCGGCGAACTCCGCGTAGGCGGGGCCCCGCCACCACGCCAGGGCCTGTTCGAGCCGGTCGAGGGCCTGCCCGGGCTGCAGGCGGGCCGCGTCGGTCACGGCCGTCTCGAACCGCCAGGCGTCCACCGTGTCCGGCGCGGTCCGCAATACGTATCCGGGGCCCTCGGTGACCAGCAGACGGGCGGGGGCACGGGGCGGGCGGTCGGGTTCGAGGGCGCGGCGCAGGGCGGCGACGAAGGTCTGGAGGGCGCCGACGGCTCCGGCTGGCGGCTCCGGCCACAGGTCCGCGACCAGCCGGGCGACCGGGACCACCCGGCGGCGGGCGACGAGCAGCCGGGCCAGAACGGCGCGGTGCCGTGGGCCCTTCAGGTCCAGTGGGCCGCCGTCACCCTCGGCCACGACCGGCCCGAGCACGCCGAACCGGACTCCGTCCGCCATCGTCGCCCCTTTCCCTCTCGTTCTCGTCCCTCGGTCCGCCGCGCACCGATCGTTCCTCGCCCCGGCGTGCTGATTGTCCGCTGATTCGGCGGCGGCAGGCTCGGTGCCGCCGGCCGATCCGACCGGCCGTTCCGACACCCCCTCTCAGGAGAGGCATCGCCGATGACACCCGCCATCCCCGGTTTCGACCTGCGCCGTGTTCCCGTCGCCGACGGAGTCGAGCTGACCACGGCCGTGGGCGGCTCGGGCAGCCCCGTCGTCCTGCTGCACGGCTTTCCGCAGACCCATCTGATGTGGCGGCACGTGGCCGCCGACCTCGCCGCCGACCACACCGTGATCTGCCCCGACCTGCGCGGGTACGGCGCCAGCGGCAAACCGGCCGACACCGACGGGACGGCCTACGCCAAGCGGACCATGGCCGCGGACGTGGTGGCGCTGACCGAAGCGCTCGGCCACGAGCGCTTCGCGCTGGCCGGGCACGACCGCGGCGCCCTGGTGGCCTTCCGCGCGGGACTGGACCATCCGGAGCGGGTGACGCACCTGGCCCTGCTGGACGTCCTGCCGACCCTCGACATGTGGGACGTGCTGCACGGCACGTCGGCCGCCGTCGCCTTCCACCTGTATCTGATGGCCCAGCCGCCGGGCCTGCCCGAGCGGATGATCGCCGCCGCGGCGGACGACTTCTTCGGCTTCTTCCTGGACGCCTGGACCCGGGCGCCGGAGGCGCTGCCCGCCGACGTACGGGCCGCCTACCTCGCGGCCTGCCGCGCCGCCGTGCCCTCGATCGTGGCCGACTACCGGGCCTCGGCGGGCATCGACACGGCCCACGACCGCGCCGACCGGGACGCCGGGAAGCGGCTGGCCATGCCCGTCACCGTGCTCCAGCAGGACTGGGGCGCCGCCCTCGGCTACGACGCCGCCGCACTGTGGCGCGCCTGGGCGCCGGACCTGTGCCACACCACGGTCACCTGCGGGCACTTCATGGCCGAGGAAGCTCCGCAGGAGGTGGCGAAGGCCCTGCGGGAACTGCTGACCCGGGCCGGGTGACCCGGCCGCCGGTCGTCCGGAGGCAGGTGCTCAGGACCGGCGGCGCGCACCGCCCTGGCGGCCGCCTCCCTTGGTGCCCTTCCCGCCCTTGCCGCCCTTGCCGGCTCTGGCGCTCTTGGCCGTACGGGAAGCGCCGGAGCCCTCCTTCTGGCCGGTCGCCCTGCCGCCCCGGGCCGTCGCGGGCTTTCCGCGGGCGCCGCTGCCCTGGCCGTCCTTGGCCCGGTCGGCGGTCTGGGCGCGGGTGCGGCCCCGGGTGCTGTTGACCGTCCGGCCGCGGACGATGCCGATGAACTCCTCGACCAGATCCGTGGTCGCCTCCTCCGGCCAGGTCAGCACGACGCCCGACTGCGGGGCGTCGACGACCGGCCGGTAGGTGAGGTCCCGGCGGTGGTGGAGGCGGGCCAGGGACTGCGGGACGAGGAGCAGTCCCACCCCGGCCGCCACCAGTTCGACGGCGTCCTCGGTGGTGGCGGGGCGCTCGAAGGCGGGCTCTCCGGGCGGCTGATCCCAGCCGAGCACGTCGTCCAGGGGGTGGAGGACGACCTCCTCGGCTAGATCCTCGACCGACACCTCCTCCACGGCCGTCAGCAGGTGGTCCTTGGGGACCACGACGACGGTCGTCTCGGTGTAGAGCGGGATCGCGCTGAAGAACGTGCGGTCCACCGGCAGCCGCAGGATGCCCGCGTCCGCCGCGCCGTCACGCAGGGTCCCGGGCGCGTCGGCGGCCGGTACCTGGACGAGGGTGAGGGGGACGTCGGGCAGGCGCTCGTTCCAGGTCCGCACCCACTTGGCGGGCGTCACCCCGGGGACGTACGCGAGCCGGAACGTGGGGGATGTCTCCGAGCCTGTCACCCCGCCAGGTTACCCGCCGTGGTCGGAGCGCCCTCCGGCGGTCGATAGTCTGGACACCATGAAGTCGCACCAGACCGCCCAGACCATGAAGGCCGCCACCGCGGCGAAGAAGCTGGGTGTGTACCTCCCCGCCACGCCCGCAGAGTTCCAGCAGGGCGTCGTCTCGCGCGCCGAGCTGAACGAGCTCCAGGCCAATCCGCCCGAGTGGCTGCGGGAGCTGCGACACAACGGCCCCCATCCGCGCCCCGTGGTCGCGGCCAAGCTCGGTGTCTCCATCGCCGGTCTCGCACGGGGCGGGATCACCGAGGCCCTCACCACGGAGCAGATCGAGGCGCTGAAGCAGGACGAGCCCGAGTGGCTGGCGAAGGAGCGCGCCACCCAGGCCGAGGTCCGCAAGGAGACCGCCCGGCTGAAGAAGCGCGACGCCGAGCGTGCCGAGCAGGGCGACGAGCCCCGCTCCTGACCGTCCACCGGGCTCCCCGGGCACCGGGACTCCGGCTGCCCGGACCTCACGGCACCCGAGGTCCGGGCGCGGACTCCCGGTGCCGGGGGCCAGGTGTCGGGGGCCAGGTGTCGGGGGCCAGGTGTCGGGCGCCGGGTGCCGAGCGCCGAACCCTCGGTCTCCGGCCCTGGATTCCTGGCCCCGGTGTCGGCCCCTGAGTCATCCACCCCGGTTTGCCGGCCCCGGGCGTCGGGTTTCCACTCCACACCCCGCGTCTCAGGCCGCCTGGGTTCCGGACCGCTCCGCCGCCTCCCGGTGGATCGGCGTCCCGGACCCGGTCAGCGGAACGCCTGTTCCCCCGTGCCGGGCCGCGACGATCTCCGCCGCGATCGACAGCGCCGTCTCCTCCGGGGTGCGGGCGCCGAGGTCCAAGCCGATCGGCGACCGCAGCCGGGCCAGCTCCCGTTCGCCCAGTCCGGCGTCTCGCAGCCGCCGCTCCCGGTCGGCGTGGGTGCGGCGCGATCCCATCGCGCCGACGAACGCGACCGGCATCCGCAGCGCGACCGTCAGCAGCGGTATGTCGAACTTCGCGTCGTGGGTGAGGACGCACAGCGCCGTACGCGCGTCGGTCGCCGTACGCCTGAGGTAACGGTGGGGCCAGTCGACCACGATCTCGTCGGCGTCCGGGAAGCGGACCCGGGTGGCGAAGACCGGGCGGGCGTCGCACACGGTCACGTGGTACCCGAGGAACTTGCCCGCCCGCACCAGCGCCGCGGCGAAGTCGACCGCCCCGAAGACGATCATGCGGGGCGGCGGCATGTTCGACTCGACCAGCAACGTCAGTCCGCCCGGGCAGTGCGCCCCGTCCTCCGACAGCTCCACCGTGCCGGTGCGCCCCGCCTGGAGCAGTGCCCGCGCCTCGGCCGCTGCCGTACGGTCCAGCTCCGGGTCCCCGGTCAGACCTCCCTCCCGCGATCCCTCGTACGTCCCGTCGGGCCGCACCAGCAGGGCGGCGCCCGGCAGACCGGCCGGGCCCCGGACGATCCGGGCCAGGGCCGCCGGCTCGCCGCGGACGGCGGCCGACAGCGCCGCCCGGACCACCGGTCGGGCGGGGGACGCCGAGTGCACCGGGGTGACCAGGACGTCGATGGTGCCGCCGCAGGTCAGCCCGACGGCGAAGGCGTCCTCGTCGCTGTAGCCGAACCGTTCGAGAACCGTCTCGCCCTCCTGGAGGGCCCGCGCGCACAGTTCGTACACCGCTCCTTCCACGCAGCCGCCGGAGACCGAGCCGATCGCCGTGCCCGCGCTGTCGACGGCGAGGGCGGCGCCGGGGTCGCGCGGCGCGCTGCCGCCGACCCTCACCACGGTGGCGACGGCGAAGTCCCGGCCCTCCTCCACCCAGCGGTGCAGTTCCTCCGCGATGTCAAGCATCCGGTGCTCCCGTCACCGCCTGGAGGACGCGGTCGGGCCGGATGGGCAGATTCCGGTGACGGACGCCGGTGGCGTGCCAGACCGCGTTGGCGATCGCCGCCGCGGCGCCGACGATGCCGATCTCCCCGATTCCCTTGAGCCCGACCGGGTCGTCCGGGTCCGGGTCGGCCACCCAGTCGGCCTCGATCTCCGCCACATCGGCGTTGGTGGCGACGTGATAGCCCGCCAGGTCGGCGCCGTAGAGGCCGCCGGTGGCCGGGTCCCGGACCGCTTCCTCGTGCAGGGCCATGGAAATTCCCCAGGTCATGCCGCCGACGAGCTGACTGCGTGCCGTGAGCGGGTTGACGATCCGGCCGGCGGCGAAGATGCCGAGCATCCGGCGCACCCGCACCTCGCCGGTGGTGACGTCGACCGCGACCTCCGCGAACTGCGCGCAGAAGGAGTGCCGTTCCTTCTGGGTGAGCGCCTGGAGCGCCTCGGTGGTGTCGGACCGGACCGTGATGCCCTCGGGCGGGATGTCGGCGCCCAGCGCCAGCCGCTCCTTCAGTTCGCTCGCCGCGGCCGTGACCGCCCAGCCCCAGGAGCGGGTGCCCATGGAGCCGCCGGCGAGCCACGCGGGTCCGAAGTCGCTGTCGCCGATCCGCATCTTGACCCGGTCGGGGGCGACTTCCAGGGCGTCGGCGGCGAGCAGGGTGAGCGCGGTGCGGGCGCCGGTCCCGATGTCGGCGGCGGCGATCCGCACCGTGAAGGTGCCGTCGGCCTCGGCCGTGGCGACCGCCGTGGACGGTGCGGCCCCGGCGGAGAAGGAGCCGGCGGCCGTGCCGGTGCCGAGCAGCCAGCGGCCGTCGCGGCGCACACCGGGGCGCGGGTCCCGGCCGGCCCAGCCGAACCGGCGGGCGCCCTCGTCGAAGCAGGCCCTCAGATTGCGGCTGCTGAAGGGCAGCCCGGAGACGGGGCCCCGGTCCGGTTCGTTGCGCAGCCGCAGTTCGATGGGGTCCAGACCGCACTTCTCGGCGAGTTCGTCGAAGGCCGACTCCAGGGCGAAGGAACCCGGGGCCTCGCCGGGGGCGCGCATGAACGTCGGGGTCGGCACGTCCAGCCGCACGATGCGGTTGGCGGTGTGGTGCGCCTCGGCGCCGTACATCACCCGGGCGGGGCCGGCCGCGGGTTCGACGAAGTCGAAGACGGTCGAGGTGAGGTTGACGGCGCTGTGCTCCAGCGCGCGCAGCCGCCCGTCGGCGCTCGCGCCGAGCCGGACCCGCTGGATGGTGGGGCTGCGGTAGCCGGTGAGCGAGAACATCTGCCGACGGGTCATGACGACGCGGACCGGGCGGTCCAGAGCGGTCGCGGCCATCACGGCGGCGACCTGGTGCGCGCGCACTCCCTTGCTGCCGAACCCGCCGCCGACGTGTTCGGAGCGCACCCGCACCGCGTCCGGTTCGAGGGAGAACAGCTTCGCCAGTTCGCTCCCCACCCAGGTGGCTCCCTGGTTGGAGTCGATCACTTCGAGTCGGCCACCGTCCCACAGGGCGGTCGCCGCGTGCGGCTCCATCATGCTGTGGTGTTCTTCGGGGGTGGTGTACTCGGCGTCCAGGACGACGTCGGAGGCGGCGAGTTCGGCCTCCAGATCGCCCTTCTCCGTCACCGCCGGCATGAAGCCGTCCACCGGGTGGGTGTCGGTGCGGCTGGCGGAGAGCGCCACGTCGTGCGGCTCCCGGTCGTAGTGGACGGCCAGCGCCTCGGCGGCCTCCCTGGCCTGTTCGGGGGTCTCGGCGACGACCAGGGCCACCGGCCAGCCCAGGTGGGGCACCCGGTCGTGCTGGAAGACGGCGCAGGTGGGGTCCGGCGGGGAGCCCAGCATGCCGATGTACTCGGTGTTCAGCCGGGGCGCGTTCCCGTGGTGCAGGACGGTGATCACACCGGGCATCCGGAGGACGGGCTCGTCGTCGACGGAGCGGATCCGGCCACGGGCGACGGTGGACACGGCGAGCCAGCCGTGGGCGAGGTCGGCGAAGGGAATCTCCCCAGCGTACCGGGCGGTTCCGGTGACTTTCTCATAGCCGTCCACACGGGTGTGCGCCGTCCCCACGGACTGCTTGGGGGTGGTGGGCGTCCCGGTCGTCGTGGTGGTCATCGGGCCGCCTCCTCGGCGAGTTCGGTCAGGACGGCCACGATGAGGTTGCGCATCAGGGTCACCTTGTATCCGTTGTGGGGCAGCGGCCGGGCCGCGGCGAGTTCGGCGTCCGCGGCGGCGGCGAAGGTCTCGGCGCCGGCCGGCGCTCCGGCCAGTGCCCGTTCGGCCGTGCGGGCGCGCCACGGCCGGGAGGCGACCGCTCCGAGGGCCAGCCGCACGTCGTGCACGACGCCGTCCCGTACGTCGAGCGCGGCGGCCACGGAGCCGATCGCGAACGCGTAGGAGGCGCGTTCGCGCACCTTGCGGTAGCGGGAGCGGGCGGCGACCGGCGCGGGCGGCAGGGTGACGCCGGTGATCAGGGCGCCCGGCGGCAGGACCGTCTCCTGGTGAGGGGTGTCGGCGACCGGCAGGTAGAAGTCGGTGAGCGGCGACCGACCGGGACCGTCGGGTGTCTCGTAGGTGACGGTGGCGTCGAAGGCGGTCAGCGCGACGCCCATGTCGGAGGGGTGGACGGCCACGCAGTGCTCGGAGGCGCCGAGGACGGCGTGGTTGTGGTGCTCGCCCTCGATCGCGGGGCAGCCGCTGCCCGGGACGCGCTTGTTGCACGCCTGGGTGACGTCGGTGAAGTAGGCGCAGCGGGTGCGCTGGAGCAGATTGCCGCCGACGGTGGCCATGTTGCGCAGTTGTCCGGAGGCGCCGGCGAGTACCGCCTGCGTCAAGGCCGGGTAGCGGCGGCGCACTTCGGGGTGGGCGGCGAGGTCGCTGTTGGTGACGGTCGCTCCGATGCGCAGGCCGCCGTCCGCGGTGGGTTCGATCCCGTCGAGCGGGAGTTCCCGTACGTCGACGAGGCTGGCGGGCCGTTCGACGCCGGTCTTCATCAGGTCGACGAGGTTGGTGCCTCCGCCGAGGAAGCGGGCGTCCGGGTCGGCGCCGAGCAGGGCGAGGGCGCCCGCGACGTCGTACGCCCTGTGATAGCCGAACTCCCTCATGCCGCCGCCTCCCGGTCTGCCGTGGTCTGCGCGGCCGGGGCGGTGCGCGCCACGGCCGCCCTGGCGACCGCCTGGGTGATCGCGACGTAGGCGCCGCAGCGGCAGAGGTTGCCGCTCATCCGCTCCCGGATCTCGTCGGGGGTCAGGGGCGGCGGGCCCGCTTCGGGGCGTACGTCGTCGGTGGCGGCGCTCGGCCAGCCGGCCGCGTGTTCCTCGATCACGGCGATGGCGGAGCAGATCTGTCCGGGCGTGCAGTAACCGCACTGGTAGCCGTCGAGGTCGAGGAAGGCCTGCTGCACAGGGTGCAGTCGCTCGCCTTCGGCGACGCCCTCGATGGTGGTGATCTCACGGCCCTCCGCCGCCACCGCGAACTGCAGGCAGGCCACGGTGCGGCGGCCGTCGACCAGGACGGTGCAGGCGCCGCACTGCCCCTGGTCGCAGCCCTTCTTGGTGCCGGTGAGGTCCAGTCGCTCACGGAGAGCGTCGAGCAGGGTGGTGCGGTGGTCGACCGACAGCGCGTGCTTCTCGCCGTTGACGTTCAAGGTGATGCCGCTGTGCGTGGGCGACGGGACTGGATCCATGATCAGCTTCTTTCGCGTATCCGGAAGTGCGTCGGAGGGAGACTGCCGACGGACGGACCATTCGGAAGAGGAGCGGAACGGAGAAGTAGAAGGACAGGAGTCGGAAAGCCTGACGTGGGAGACGTGGGAGGGGCACCGCGGATGGCGGGAAAGCGCTGCCCACCACTATGGTGGAGATGAAGCGGACAACTGTCCGCTATCGGAAAACTAGCGGACAGTTGTCCGCTTAGCAAGACCGGGTACGGCATCGCCACCCGCGAGGAGGACGAGTGCGGCAGGAGAAGGACGCACCCAAACGCTCGGACGCGCAGCGCAACCGCGAGAGCATCCTGGAAGCGGCGGTGACCGAACTGACCCGCTGCGCCGACGTCCCGCTCAGTCTGATCGCCAAGAAGGCCGGGGTCGGACAGGCCACCTTCTACCGTAACTTCCCCAGCCGCGAGGCACTCGTCCTGGAGGTCTACCGCCACGAGATGCGGCACGTCGCCGACAGCGCCGTCCAGCTGCTGGCGAGCCTGGAACCCGATCTGGCGCTGCGGGAATGGATGGACCGCCTGGCCGGGTTCGCCATGACCAAGGCGGGACTGGCGGAGGCGATCCGCCAGGCGACCAGCGCCCCCGGCAGCCCGGCGAAACCGGGGAACAGACCGGTGAACGAGGCGGCCGAACTCCTGCTCCGCGCGGGCGAGGAGGCCGGCACGGTGCGGCCGGGCGTGAGCGGCGACGACTTCCTGCTCGCCATCGCCGGCCTGTGGCAGCTCGATCCGCACGGCGACTGGCAGCCACGCGCCGCCCGCCTGCTGGACCTCGTCATGGACGGTCTGCGCGCCGGAGCGCCCGCGCCCCGCTCCCCCGGCGCGGGTGAGCGCCCGCCGTCGGACCCACCCGCCGCGCGAGCGCCCGCGCCCAGGACCGCGCGGACCGACTGACCAGGGTTCATCCGAACACCTGGACATCGGAACATGTAGACGATTCCGACGGATTGGTTCCAGCGGATTGATTTCGGCGGGTTGATTTCGGCGGGTTGATTTCGGCGGGTTGAGGGGGCGGACATGACCGAGGCGTTGGTGCTGGGCGGTGGCGGTGTCGGAGGCATCGCCTGGATGACCGGGCTGCTGACGGGGCTCGCGGACGCGGGCCGGGACGTGACGGGGGCCGATCTGATCGTCGGGACCTCCGCCGGGTCGACCGTCGCCGCCCAACTCGGCAGCGGGCTGTCCCTGGAGAAGCTGTACGCCCGGCAGGTCGAGCCCTCGATGCAGGCCGCCGAGATCATGGCGGAGATGGATCTCGCGGCCTTCGCGGCCGAGCTGGGCGCCCTGCCGGCCGACGGCTCCGACATCTTGGAGCTGCGGCGGGCCGTCGGCGGCCTGGCGCTGCGCGCCAGGACCGTGCCGGAGGCGGAGCGGCGGGCGGTGATCGAAGCGCGGCTGCCGCGACACGAATGGCCCACGCGCCCGACGCGGATCGTGGCGGTGGACGCCGTAAGCGGTCGGCCCCGGGTGTTCGACAACGCCTCGGGCGTCGGCCTGGTGGACGCCGTGGCCGCGAGCTGCGCGGTTCCGGGCGTCTGGCCGCCCGTGACGATCGAGGGCCGCCGGTACGTCGACGGCGGCGTGCGGTCCATCGCCAACGCCGACTACGCCGCCGGCGCCTCGCGCGTCCTGCTGCTCGTGCCGATGGGGGCCGTGGAACCGTTCCCGAGCGACACGCCTCTGGAGCAGACCGTGGCGCGGCTGCGCGCGGAGGGCGCCGAGGTGGCGGTGATCGAACCAGACGAGGCGTCGAAGACCGCGATCGGCCCCAACGCGCTCGACCCGGCCACCCGCGGCCCGGCCGCCGAAGCCGGGCGCGCACAGGGACGCGCGCTGACGATCGAGTGGGTCAGCGACTGAGGCGGCACGCGTACGGGCGGGCGAACGCCGACCGCGCCGGATCCTTCCGCGATCGTGCGTGCGAACGGGCGCCTGCCGCGCGACCGTACGCGCGAACGGGCGCCGGACGTCTCGGAGCGCCCCGCGCTCGACCGCACCGCTCCCGTCGACCGGCCACGAGGGCGCGTCCGCGTCCGCATCGTCGTCCGCGCGGGCTCGCCGAGGTGATCCGGGCGTGGTCCGACCGGGTACCCGGCGAGCGGTGGAGTGCTCCGCCATGGAGCATGGAGCCGAGCGACCCGGGGAGTGATGCCCATGTTGTCCGAAACGGTGTCGATGCCCGCCGACCGTGTGACGCTCGAGGGTGACCTCTCCGTTCCCGCGTCGGCCCAGGCTGTGGTGCTGATCCCGCACGATGTCGACACGTCCCGCCGGGACCCGCACAGCCAGGCGATCGCCACCCGGCTGCGCGCGGCCGGGTGGGGGACCCTGATGGTGGATCTCCTCAGCGCGAGGGAGGACCGCAGGGCCACGGAGCGGGGGGAGCAGCTCTTCGACACGGGACTGCTGGCCCGCCGGCTGGTGGCCGCGGTCGACTGGGTCGGAGCGCAGCCCGGCACCCGGACGCTGCCGGTCGTCCTGTTCGGATGCGGCACCCAGGCGGCCAGCGTGCTGGAAGCCGCCGCCGAACTGCCCGGCCGGGTGCTGACGGTGGTGCTGTGGGGCGGACTGCCCGATCCGGCGACCGACACGGTCCGGCGCCTCGAGGTGCCGGTGCTGTTCATCGCCGGCGGCCGGGAACCGGGGGTGCTGAGGCTGACCGAGAGGGCGGCCCGGCGTCTGCACGCCCCGCACTCGGTCCGTGTGGTGCCCGAGGCCACCCATCTCTTCGAGGGCCGGGACGCGCTCGACCAGGTCACCGACATCGCCGGTGAGTGGTGCGCCGAGCGGCTGCGGTCGGCGCGCGAGACCGCCCGGCCGCGGTGGTGACCGCCGCGACGCCCGCGGCCCCGCTTCTACGGTCCTGGAGGAACGATGACTGACGATCACCGTGGCCCGGTTCTCGTGGCGATCGACGACTCGGCGCACTCCCGGCTCGCCGTGGACTGGGCGGCCACGGAGGCATCGGTGCGCGGAACGACGCTGCGGCTCGCCCATTCCGTGGGTCCCGGTCCGGAGATCGGGTACGACGAGACCGGCGCCGGCCTCACGGAGCAGGTCTTCGAAGCGGCCACCGGGATGCTGGAGGACGCCCGCGGCCGGATCGCCGCCGCCCATCCCCGTCTGCCGGTGGACACGGTCCTCGTCCACGGCCGTCCGGCGGAGGCCGTCCTCGACGCGGTCGCGGACGCGGACGCCGAGGTGGTCGTCCTCGGCACCCGTGGTCGCGGCGGCTTCGCCGGGCTGCTGCTGGGATCGGTGAGCATGAAGGTGGCCGCGCACGCGAACCGGCCCGTGGTGGTCGCCCGTGGCCAGGCGGAACGGGCCGTGGACGACGACATCGTGGTCGGCATCCGCGACGAGCGCGACGAGCCGGCCGTGCGGTTCGCCCTGGCCGAGGGCGACCGGCGCCGGGCCACGGTGCGCCTGGTCCACGCCTGGACGCCGCTGCGCGAGGCAGGGCTCATGGTGCCGCAGGTGGACCGGGTGGACGAGGAGCAGCACGGTCACGCGGAACTGCTGAGCCGTGTCGCCCGCAGCGCCGAGGACTTTCCCGGGGTGCGCGTGACGACCGAACTGGCCGTGGGGTCGCCGGCCTCCGCGCTGGTGGACGCCTCGCGCGAGGCCGGGCTCCTGGTGCTGCCGCGCCATCCGGCCGAGGGCGGCCTGGGGCTCCCGCTGGGCACGGTGACGCACGCCGTGCTGCACCACGCGAGCTGTCCGGTCGCCATCGTGCCGGTGCGGTAGGCCCGCCCGCCCGTGCGGTGCCCTCCGCCCCGGCGGGCCCGCCGGGGCGCTCGCGGGTGCGGAGCCTCTGCCCGGGCGTCCGGGACGTAGTCAACGGGGCGCCGGGTGGCGTACCGCTCAGTACGTCACCCGGCGTCCCGTTGAGGGTGCCGCTCAGCCGCAGTTCAAGAGGCCCGCTGCGCGCTTGGCGTCGAGTATCCGGCGCACGCTCGCGTCGACCTTGGCCCGGAACGAGGCGTCCTTCCCCATCCGAGCCTGGAGGGCCCGCGCCATCGCCGGCACGGTGTTCGGCTGCACCGTCAGGACCACGTCCCCGCCCGCCGCGACGAAGTCGACGGCCCGCTGAGCGGGGGTGAAGGACCGTACCGCGACCGCGTTGCCGAGATCGTCCGAGATGACCACGCCCTTGAAGCCGAACTGGCCGCGCAGCAGATGGTCGATGACCGTCGGCGAGAAGGCCGCCAGATGCTTGGGGTCGATCTTGGTGTAGGTGGCCGACGAGATCATGACGAAGGGCGCTCCGGCCTGGATCCCGGCCCGGAAGGGCGCGAGGGAGGAACTGGAGGCGGTCGTCACCGAGTCCACGACATTGGCGGTGGTGTCGGTGTTGCCGATCACCTGTCCGAGGCCGGGGAAGTGCTTGTACGTGGTCAGCACGCCGGACTGCGCGAAGCCGGCGGCGAAGGCGCCGGCGTGCGAGGTCACGGTGGCCGGGGTGTGGCCGTACTCCCGCTGGAAGGAGCCGATGGGGACGTTGCGGGCGCCCAGGGCGGTGGGGACCACGTCGGCGACCGGCGCCAGATTGAGGTTGAGCCCGGCTGCCTTGAGTTCCTTGGCCCAGCCGGCGGCCCGGGCCCGTAGCGTCGCGGTCGACCAACTGCCCTGGGTGAGGCCGCTGGGCATGGCCGAGAAGCCGGGGCCGTTGAGCACCTGCACCCGGCCGCCTTCCTGGTCGGTGGAGACCAGGAAGCCGACCTGCCGGCCGCCGACCCGGTCCGCCTGGCCCCGGAAGCCGTCGACGGCCTTCCGGGTGGCCGCCGTACCGGCGGTGCTGCGGCCGGTCAGCATGACGGACCCGACGTGGTTGTCGCGCAGGACGCGCAGTTGGGCCTGGTCGGGGTGGGCCGCGGAGACCCCTCCCATGATCAGTTGGCCCGCTCGTTGCGCGGTGGTCATGCCGGACAGGTACCGGTCGGTGCAGGTGGCGGCGGACACCGACGCGCTGGTGGTGGCGGGAGCTGCGTCGGTGCTCGTGCGGCTGGGCGGTGCACTGGTGAGGCCCGGTTCCCGGCCGCCGTGACTGGCGGCCGGAGATCGGGGTGAGTCGGCCGTCGCCCCGGGGGTCGCCGTGCCACCGCAGCCGGTGACGGCGAGCGCCAGAGCGATCAGCGGGACCGCACCGCGTGCGGCGGTGCGACGACGGCTCCTGGACTGCTGCCGGACGCGTATCGACATGCTTCTTCTCCCGGCCTGGACGAGTCGGGGCTGCCTCCGGCCGCGTGTGCGAAGCCGCTTCCGGCACGGCGAGCCCGGCTTGCTGCGTCCATCACACCGTACGTTGTCGGGCATTTGTTCGCCTCTCGGCGGGCGCGGAGCGCCCTTTCGGACTCCGGCCGGCTCCGGCGGCCCTTGCCGCCGGCCCTAGTTGCCGGGAGCGGCCCCGAGGAACGACAGCCGCACCTGGCGGTCGGGATTGTCCTTGTTGGTGTCGACCAGGCACACCGACTGCCAGGTGCCCAGTTCCAGACGGCCGCCGAGGACCGGGATCGTGGCGTGCGGCGGGACGATGGCGGGCAGGACGTGGTCGCGGCCGTGGCCCGGGCTGCCGTGGCGGTGCTGCCAGCGGTCGTCGGCGGGCAGCAGGGTGTGCAGTGCGGCGAGGAGGTCGTCGTCGCTGCCTGAGCCGGTCTCGATGACGGCGACTCCGGCGGTCGCGTGCGGCACGAACAGGTTCAGCAGGCCGTCCCGGCCGTCGGCGACCTCCCGCAGGAAGGCCTCGCAGTCGCGGGTGAGGTCGACGACCCTCTCCCGCGATCCGGAGGCGACGTTCAGCACTCGGGTGGTGAAGGCATGTGACATGCCCCCATCCTCACCGATCCCCGCCGGTCGGCGGGGAAGATCCGTGACCGTGGCGCGGTTGACAGCCGCGTGGACGCTGTGAACGAGGCCGATGGGCGCGTGGACGACGTGGACGACGTGCGCGAGGTCGACGTGGTCGTCGTGGGGGCCGGGCAGGCCGGACTGTCGAGCGCCTATCACCTGCTGCGCGCCGGTCTCCGGCCGGACGGCGACTTCGTCGTGCTCGACCACTCCCCCGGTCCGGGCGGCGCCTGGCAGTTCCGCTGGCCGTCGCTGACGTACGGCAAAGTGCACGGGATGCACTCGCTGCCGGGGATGGAGCTGACGGGCGCGGATCCCGCACGGCCGTCGGCGGACGTCATCGCGGGCTACTTCGCCGCGTACGAACACGCCTTCGATCTGCGGGTGCGGCGGCCGGTGGACGTGCGCGCCGTGCGGGAAGGGGCCTCCGGGCGGCTGCTCGTGGAGACGTCGGCCGGCGTGTGGTCCACGCGGGCGCTGATCAACGCGACCGGCACCTGGGAGCGGCCGTTCTGGCCGCGCCTGCCCGGACAGGAGTCCTTCCGCGGCCGGCAGCTGCACACGGCCCAGTACGCGGGCCCTGAGGAGTTCGCCGGGCAGCGGGTGGTCGTGGTGGGCGGCGGCGCGTCCGGCACCCAGCACCTGCTGGAGCTCGCGCCGTACGCTGCGGCCACCACCTGGGTGACCAGGCGTCCGCCGGTGTTCCGCGAGGGGCCGTTCGACCAGGAGGCGGGCCGGGCCGCCGTCGCCCTCGTCGAGGAGCGGGTGCGGGGGTGGGCTGCCGCCCCGAAGCGTCGTCTCGGTCACCGGGCTGCCGCTGAACGACGCTGTCCGGCGGGGGCTGGCGGACGGGACCCTGGACCGGCGGCCCATGTTCGACCGGATCACTCCGGACGGCGTGGCGTGGCGGGACGGGCGGCATGTCGCCGCGGACGTCATCCTGTGGGCGACCGGATTCCGGGCCGCGCTCGGCCATCTCGCGCCGCTCGGGCTGCGCGAGCCGGGCGGCGGCGTCCGCGTCGACGGCACGCGGGCGGTGGCCGACCCGCGGGTGCAGCTGGTGGGTTACGGACCGTCGGCGAGCACAGTCGGCGCGAACCGGGCCGGCCGCGCGGCCGTCCGGGACGTCCAGCGGCTGCTGGCCGGACACCCGGCCGACGCGGCGGCGGCCTGAGACGGCGCCGGGGACGGACGGAGAAGCAGGGGTGTGTCGGGCCGGGCGGCCGGGGTCACTTCGACGGTTCGGGTCCGGCGCTGGAACTCTGCTGCCGGGTCGGACTCTGCTGGCGGGCGTTGAACTCGGCGACGTTGCGCTCGTGCTCGTCGTAGTCGGCGGTGAAGCGCGTGTCGCCCGGTTTCACGGTGACGAAGTACAGCCAGTCGCCCGGGGCCGGGTTGAGCGCGGCGTGCATCGCGTCCTCGCCGGGGTTGTCGATCGGGGTGGGCGGCAGCCCCATGCGCTGGTAGGAGTTGTACGGGCTGTCCAGCCGGGTGTCGGCCGCGGTGGTACGGACGCCGGTGCGGCCCAGGGCGTAGTGCAGGGTGGAGTCCATCTGCAACGGCATGCCGCTGCTCAGCCGGTTGAACACCACCCGCGCCACCTTCGCCATGTCCGTCTTCGTCGCGGACTCGGCCTGGACGATGCTCGCGATGGTCACCGCCTGGTAGAGGTCCATGGAGTCGCGCTGCGCGCCCGCGGCGATCGGCGCCGCGGAGAACTTCTTGGTGGCGGTGTCGACCATGGCGGACAGCAGTGACCCCGGAGTCGCCTTGTCATCGACGGGATAGGTCGCCGGGAAGAGGTAGCCCTCCGGGTTGCCCTCGGCGGCGTTCGGCAGCTTCAGGCCGGCCTTGGCCGCGGCCTGCCCAGTGCTGCCCGCGGGCAGGGCGAGGGCCTTGTCCACGGCGGCGTACACCTGTCCGGCCCGCCAGCCCTCGGGGATCACGAGGGTGCGCGGTCGGGTGGGCCGGTCGCTGTCCAGGGTCAGCAGCGGCACCGCCACGGCGGTGCCGGCCAGGACGGCCCCGGACACGACGAGGGCCAGTCGGCCCCGGCGCGTCAGCTTGATGGTGTTCCGTGACGGAGTGTTCGTCTGCATGCGGGCACGGTAACTCCCATATGCTCATAAACCTGGCATATCGTCAGCTTGTCGGCTCCAGTTGGGCGTCCCGGCGGACCAGTGCCGCGTAACGCCCGTCGAGTTCCAGCAGTTCGCGGTGGGTACCGCGCTCGGCCACCCGTCCGGAGTCGAGGACGACGATCTGGTCCGCGCCGCGGACGGTGGACAGCCTGTGGGCGATGGTGAGCGTGGTCCGGTTGGCCGACAGCGCGTCGATCGCCTCCTGCACGGCCGCCTCCGTACGGGTGTCCAGGGCGCTGGTCGCCTCGTCGAGGAGGAGGACGGGCGGGTCGCGCAGAATGGTCCGGGCGATCGCCAGGCGCTGCTTCTCCCCGCCGGAGAACCGGTGGCCGCGCTCGCCGACGACGGTGTCGTAGCCGTCGGGCAGGGACGCGATGTGGTCGTGGATCTGAGCCGCGCGCGCCGCCGCCACCAGTTCCTCGTCGGTGGCGTCGGGCTTGGCGAAGCGCAGGTTCTCGGCGACCGAGGCGTGGAAGAGGTACGTCTCCTGGGAGACGACGCCGACGGCGCGGGCGAGCGTGTCGAAGTCCAGGTCGCGCACGTCGACCCCGTCGAGGGTGACCCGGCCGCCGGTCACGTCGTAGAGCCGGGGCACCAGGCAGCCGAGCGTGGACTTGCCGGCGCCGGTGGGACCGACGATCGCGAGGCTGCTGCCCGCCGGGACGGTGACGTCGACGCCGTCGAGGATGGGGGCGCCCTCGCCGTCGTAGCGGAAGCCGACGTCCTCGAAGCGGACCTCGCCCTTGACGCGGTCCAGCCGGACGGGCCGCTCGCGTTCGGTGATGTCGACGGGCAGGTCGAGGTATTCGAAGATGCGCTGGAAGAGGGCGAGCGAGGTCTGGATCTGCACTCCGGTCGACAGCAGGCTCACCGCGGGCCGGAACAGGCCCTGCTGGAGCGAGACGAAGGCGACGATGGTGCCGATGGAGACCTGCGGGCCGCCGAGCTGGAGGGCGATGCCCGCGGTCCAGTAGATGACCGCCGGCATGGCGGCCATGACGATGGTGATGACGGCCATGCGCCAGCGCCCGGCCATGTTCGAGCGCACTTCCAGGTCGACCAGGCCTTCGGACTCGGCGGCGAAGGACGCGGTCAGCGAGTCCGACCGGCCCATCGTGCGGCCGAGCAGGATGCCGCTGACGGAGAGCGACTCGGTGACGGTCGCCGCCATCGCGGCCATCTGCTTCTGCCGCTGGGTGGTGATCTTCTTGCGCTCGTTGCCGACGCGGCGGCTGATCCACACGAACACCGGGAGCAGGAGCAGCGAGACGACCGTCAGCCGCCAGTCCAGGGCGACCATCGCGACGATGGTGGCGACCACGCTGGTGAGGTTGGAGACCAGCGAGGTGGCGGTGGAGGTGACGGTGGCCTGCATGCCGCCGATGTCGTTGGCGATGCGGGACTGCACCTCGCCGGTGCGGGTGCGGGTGAAGAAGGCGAGCGACATGCGCTGCAGGCGGCCGTAGACGGCGGTGCGCAGGTCGTGCATGACGCGCTGGCCGACGGTCGTGGAGATCAGCGTCTGCAGGACGCCGAAGACGCTGGACAGGACGGCGCTGAGGATCATGCCCGCGGCCAGCAGGCTGAGCAGGCCGGTGCGGCCCTGCGGGATCGCCACGTCGAGCGTCTCCCTCAGCAGGAAGGGGGTCGCGACGGAGACCAGCGAGGAGGCGGCGACCAGGAGGCCGACGACGGCGAGACGGCTTCGGTAGGGGCGGAACAGCTTCAGGATGCGCCGGACCTGCCGCGGCTGCGCCTCGGCGTCGGCGGGCGGGGTCCAGGAGGGTTGACGGTCGGGGTGCATGGGCTCCTACGAGGGGTGCGGGCGCCGCCCGGACAGCACGGACGGCGAGGACTCACGGATCTTAGCTCATTGTTACCTATACTCACAATGAACGTCGTCCTGATATTGTTCCCGCATGAGCGACCCCGACGCCGACGGCCTCCTCGCCGAGCAGTTGCTCCGGCTCACCCGCCGGCTGCACCGCATCCAGAAGCGCCACTTGCAGGAGCACGCCCTCGGCATCACGCCGGCCCAGTCCCGGCTGCTGCGCACGCTGGCGCACTTCGGCGAGCCGCCGCGCATGGCGGATCTCGCCGAGGCCCTGGAGGTCGTGCCCCGCGCGGTGACGACACTGGTGGACGCCCTGGAGGCGGGCGGCGCGGTGCGCCGGGCCCCCGACCCGGCCAACCGGCGGGTGATCCGCGTCGAACTCACCGACGAGGGCCACGGCGCGCTGCGCCGCCTGCGCGGCGCCCGCCGGGACGCGGCGAAGGAGATCCTTGCGCCCCTGACGCCCGAACAGCGCGAGGCGCTCGGCGGCCTGCTGGACACCCTGGTCGGCACGGAGCCCGCCCAGGGGGCTCGCTGCTGAGCCGTGACGCCCGCGCGGGCGCTCCGCCGCCGAGCCCCGGCCCCGGCGCGGGGGCCCTGCCGCTGACTCCGCCGGGTCCCGGGGTCCGCGCGAGGTCGTCGCCGCCGTGTCGCGACGCTCGCGCGGTGGGGGCGCCGCCGGCCCACCGGGTGCGGACGGGGACGCCGCCGCCGGGGCGCGGCGCAGGCCCGTACGGCCGTGCGACGATCACAGCTTCAGCTTGGCCCGGTCCCCCATCACCACCACGGGCTTGTCCTTCGGGTTCAGCGTGCGCAGCAGGTACTCCATCGCCGTCTCCGGAACGCTGACGCAGCCCAACGTGCCGTCGCCGTGGTCCAGATGCAGCCAGATGCCGCCGCCCTTGCTCTGCCCCTGCGGCCGGGTCGGGTCGTCGGGGCGGGCGCCCCGCCGCCGGTTGTAGTCGATGGCGATCACGTAGTCGAAGTCGTGCCAGTGCGCCTCGTCCCAGTAGTACGGGGAGGCGAAGGCGTCCTCGTCCTGGGTGTACGGCAGCCGGGTGCCCGGGTCGTCGAGGAGGCCGCCGGCGTCGGAAAGCGTGTACACGCCGACCGGGGTGCGCTCGTCGCCCTCGTGGTGGTCGGTGGTCCACCCGCGCTTGCCGTTGTGCGCCGGCCAGCTGCCGCCGCGCTGCCACGTCGTCCCCCGCTTCTCGTAGAGCACGAGCGTGGAGTCCGGGGAGTTCTCGCCGTCGCCGTAGACCGTCACGATCTGACGGGTGTCCGCCGGGATCCGCTGCCACAGCCGGTCGCCGACGCCCGGGACGTGGACCGGCTTCACGGTCGGACTGGGCCGGGCGGTTCCCGAAGGACCGCCGGGTCTGGGCAGTTCCCTGTGCTGGACCTCTGCCCGCGTGTCACCGCACGCGGCCAGGGCCGTCAGAAGGAAACCGCAGGCCGCCACCGCGGCCGTCGCACGCCTTACACCACCTTTTCGCATGTCCCCATGGTGGACACGCGGAGGCCGGGTGATCTAGTCGAGATTGGACCAAATAGCCTTATCTACTGCTTTTTGACTCTTTTGAAGTATGTCGGTCGTGTGCTGAAGACGGCTCACCTGCTAGCGCCGACGCCCTGACCGGCGTCCCTTCCCCGGTGTCCGGCCCGGTCCGCCGCCGGGGAAAACCGCTTGCTTTCCGCGACGGCGCGCAGCGAGGCTGTCACGGCTCGCCGCCGTCCTCCGCGGCCCGGCCCCGACCTCGGCCCCGACCCCGCCCCTGACACGAGTGACTGGGACGTCATGCAGATTCAAGACCTTCCGTATCCCGACCCAGGCGTGCCCGACGCACGCTCAGGCCCCCGATTCCTGTGGTGGCTGGGGCGGAACCAGCTGGGCGGCCAGCTGAAGGCACTGGCCTGGGGGCTGCTGCACTTCGCCTCGGTCTCCGCCCTGCCCTTCTGCGTCGGCCTCGCCGTGCAGGCGGTGGTCGACCGCTCCGGCGGGCGTCTCGCCCTGACGGGTGGTCTGCTGCTGCTCGTCTGCGTCGGGAACGCCCTCGGGGACACCTTCCTGCACCGTGCCGCGGTCACCAACTGGATCACCGCGGCCGCCCGTGTCCAGCAGCTCCTGGCCCGCAAGGCAGCTCAGCTGGGCTCCGCCCTGACCCGGCGGGTCGCCGCCGGCGAGGTGGTGGCCGTCTCCACGGGCGACGTCGAGAAGATCGGCTGGTTCGTGGAGGCGGCGTCCCGGTTCACCGCGGCGGCCGTCACCATCGTGCTGGTCTGCGTCGCGCTGCTCGTCTACCAGCCGGCCCTCGGCCTGATCGTGGCCGTGGGACTGCCCGCGCTGGCGCTCACGGTGCTGCCCCTGCTCCCCCGCGCCACCCGGCGCGCCGACGTGCAGCGCGAGAAGGCGGGCCGCGCCACCGAACTGGCCTCGGACACCGTCGCCGGGCTGCGGGTGCTGCGCGGCATCGGCGGCGAGGAGCTGTTCCTCGACCGCTACCGCCGCGCCTCCCAGGAGGTGCGGCACGCCGCCGTCCGCAGCGCCCGCATGTGGTCCCTGATCTCCGCGATCCAGGTACTGCTGCCGGGGCTGCTGCTGGTCGCCGTCGTCTGGTACGGCGTGCGCCTGGCCCGCGAGGGCCGGATCACCGTCGGCGAACTCGTCACCGTCTACAGCTCCGTCATGGTCCTCACCTACCCGCTCCAGCACTTCCAGGAGATCGCCATGGCGTACTCCTTCTCCCGTCCCTCGGCCAAACGCGCCGCGCGGGTGCTGTCGCTGGAACGGACGACGCTTGCGGGGCGGCCGGAGCAACGGGAGCGGCCGGAGGAGGGCGCCACGACACGCCCGGCCGCGGCCGACACCCCGTCAGAGGGCCTGTACGACCCGGCGACCGGGCTGCGCGCGCCCACCGGGCTCCTGACCGCCGTGGTGTGCGGCGACCCCGACGCGGCCGGCCGGCTGGCGGACCGGCTCGGCGGCCATCCCGCCGAGGCCCGGCCGGGCGCCTCGGTGCTGCTGGACGGCGTACCGCTCGACGGACTGCCCCTCGACGCCGCGCGTACGGCCGTCCTGGTGCAGGACAAGGACCCGGTGCTGCTGTCCGGTTCGCTGCGCGACCTGCTCGACGTGCCCGCCTCGGGCGACGTCACCGTGCGGGCGGCGCTCGCGGCGGCGCAGTGCGACGACGTCCTGGAGGCACTCGCCCAGGCGTCGCTGGAGGCCGAGGACCCGATGGACGTCCGGATCACCGAGCGCGGCCGGTCCCTGTCCGGCGGCCAGCGCCAGCGTCTCGCCCTGGCCCGGTCCCTGGTCACCGATCCCGGGGTGCTCGTCCTGGACGAGCCCACCTCGGCCGTCGACTCGCACACCGAGGCGCGGATCGCTCAGGGCCTGCGGAGTCTCAGGACGGGGCGCACGACGGTCGTCCTCACCTCCTCGCCGCTGCTGCTGGACCGCGCCGACCGGGTGGTGCTGGTCCATGAGGGCGAGGTCGCGGCGGTCGGTGCGCACCGCGACCTGATGCGCACCGAGCCGCTGTACCGGTCGGTGGTGACGCGCGAGACGGACGAGGAACGCGCGGTGGGCGAGGTGCTGGACGACGCCGGGACGCCGCGGACCGCGCCGGCCGCCGTGTCCGCACGCCGGACGGCCGCCCCGCGGGGCGTGCTGGAAGAGATCGAGGAGAGCGCATGATCGGCGTGGCCCCACCCGCCTACGACCCGGCGGCCCCGACGACCGCGAACACCCTGCCCGTCGGCGCCCCCGCCACCGTACGGGCCTATGTGGGCGAACTGCTGCGCCAGCACCGGCGGGCCTTCCTGCTCCTGGTGGCCGTCAACACGGCGGCCGTGCTGGCCTCCATGGCGGGCCCCTGGCTGCTGGGCGACCTGGTCGAGAGGGTCTCCGACAGTGCGCGCGAGCTCCATCTCGGGGTCACCATCGCCCTGTTCGTGCTCGCGCTGCTCGTCCAGGCGGTCTTCGTGCGGGAGGTGCGGCTGCGCGGGGCGGTGCTGGGCGAGCGGATGCTGGCCGACCTGCGGGAGGACTTCCTCGTGCGGTCGGTCGGGCTGCCGCCGGGTGTCCTGGAGCGGGCGGGCACCGGCGACCTGCTGTCGCGCATCACCACGGACGTCGACCGGCTCGCCAACGCGATGCGCGAGGCCGTGCCGCAGCTGGCGATCGGCGTGGTGTGGGTGACGCTGCTGCTGGGCGGCCTGGTCGTCACGGCGCCGCCGCTCGCCGCCGCGGTGCTGCTCGCCCTGCCGTTGCTGGTGGTCGGCTGCCGCTGGTACTTCCGCAGGGCGCCGGCCGGTTACCGCTCGGAGGCCGCGGGCTACGCCGCCGTGGCCGCCGCGCTCGCCGAGACCGTCGACGCCGGCCGCACCGTGGAGGCGCACCGCCTGGGCGAGCGCCGCATCGCCCTGTCGGAGCGCCGGATCCGGGAGTGGACCGCGTGGGAGCGCTACACGCTGTGGCTGCGCTCGGTGCTGTTCCCGGTCGTCAACGTCACCCATGTGACGGTCCTCGCCTCGGTGCTGATGGTCGGCGGTGTGTTCGTCCTGCACGGCTGGGTGGGGGTCGGGCAGCTGACCACGGGCGCGCTCATCGCGCAGATGCTGGTCGACCCGGTGGGGCTGATCCTGCGCTGGTACGACGAGTTGCAGGTGGCGCAGGTGTCGCTGGCCCGGCTGGTCGGCGTCCGCGACATCGAGCCGGACGCCGGGGACGGTTCGCTCGTCCCGGACGGGCGGCATGTGCACGCGGACCAGGTGCGGTTCGGCTACCGCGAGGGCGTCGACGTGTTGCGCGAGGTCTCCCTGCGGGTGGCCCCGGGCACCCGGCTGGCCCTGGTCGGGCCCTCGGGCGCCGGGAAGTCCACCCTGGGACGCCTGCTCGCCGGGATCTACGCGCCCCGGACCGGCAGCATCACCCTCGGCGGCGCGGAACTGTCCCGGATGCCCGCCGAAGGGGTCCGCTCGCACGTGGCTCTGGTCAACCAGGAGCACCACGTCTTCGTGGGAAGCCTGCGCGACAACCTGCTGCTGGCCCGCGCCGGCGCGGACGACGCCGAGTTGTGGGCGGCACTGGGCGCGGTCGACGCCGACGGCTGGGCCCGTGCCCTCGACGACGGTCTCGGCACCGAGGTCGGCTCGGGCGGCCTCGCGCTCACTCCGGCCCAGGCCCAGCAGATCGCGCTGGCCCGGCTGGTGCTGGCCGACCCGCACACCCTGGTGCTGGACGAGGCGACCTCCCTCCTCGATCCGCGCGCGGCCCGGCACCTGGAACGCTCCCTGGCACGGGTGCTGGACGGGCGCACGGTCGTGGCGATCGCCCACCGGCTGCACACCGCCCACGACGCGGACGTCATCGCCGTGGTGGAGAACGGCCGCATCAGCGAACTGGGCAGTCACGACGAGCTGGTCGCCGCGGACGGGGCGTACGCGGCGCTGTGGCGGTCCTGGCACGGCTGAGCTGCCGGACGCGGCGTGTGACGGGGGGCGCCTCCCGGTGCCGCGTCCGGCGGCGAGCGGCGGGCCGTGGCCGGTGGGCGGCCGCCCTCGCCGCCCGGCGGTGTCCGGCCGATCACGACCGGTGCGGCGCCCGGCGACGTGCGGCGGGCGCCGCCGGGCGGCGAGGGCGCGGGCGGGGCGCTGCCGCCGTGCCGTTGCGCGGGGGCGAACAGGGGTGGAAGGCTGGGAAGCGGCAGCGGTTCGGGGAGCGCCCGGGAACCACGCGGTTCCCGCCCGGCGACAACCGTGCCCCGCGCACCGGCGGCCGGCCGTCGGCCGCGGTGAGAACGGGACCGTCCGCACCACCTGGAGGTATCCGTGGACAGCGCCGACGGATGGGGAGACGACGTCTACCAGCCCGACGACGACTCCGAGATCAAGGAAGACACCGGGGTCCTCGACTCGGAGGACACGCTGGAGTACGACGGAGTCGACGATCCCCTGGACCGCGGCTGGTCCCCTCCGGAGCGCCCGTGGGCGGTGGAGCACACCGGTGTGACCGCGGCGGAGGGCCGACGGGGCGAGACCCTGGACCAGCGACTGGCCGAGGAGCTGCCCGAGCCGGCCGCGCCGGACGGCGACGGCATCGGCGACTACGACGGCGGGGACGGGGAACTCCTGGACGACGAGGTCGGCGCCGCCCGGTCCGGCCGGCTTGTCGCGCCCGACGAGGGCGCGCACGAGGACGAGGAGAGCGCCCTGGTCGCCACGGACGTGGGCATCGACGGCGCGGCCGCCTCGGCCGAGGAGGCCGCGGTGCACGTCGTGGACGAGGACACCCTGTACGGCTGATCCGCGCGTCCGGGCGCCGGCGTCCCGTCCTCCTCCCCCACCGCCGCACGAGGAGCATCCATGCAGCAGGACAAGCAGCCCGACTACCACCCCGTGGTCTTCCGCGACCGCGCCGCCGGCTACGCGTTCCTGACCAGGTCCACCGCGGTCAGTGACCAGCGCATCGAGTGGGACGACGGTGAGACGTACCCGGTCGTGGACGTGGAGATCTCCTCGGAGAGCCACCCGTTCTACACCGGCAAGGCGCGAACGGTGGACACCGAGGGCCGCGTCGCCCGGTTCGAGCGCCGCTACGGCGGTGCAGCGGGACAGGGAACGGGCGGCGACGCGCCCGCCTGATCCGTCGCCCGCGCGGGCGACGGCCGCCGGGCCGGGCCCGGGGCGACCAGAGGGGCGGGGCTCCTGGTGAGCCTGGCCCCGGCCCCCGCCCCGGCCGCCGGACGGGCTCCTCAGATGAAGTTCAGCGCGGCCGCGCAGCCCACGCCGCCGAGCAGCATGAACACCGGCATCAGCACCTTCAGCTCGACCCAGCTGCCCGCCCGGAACCGCATGATGTTGGGCGGTCCGATGGGATACCAGCGCTTGCGGCCCACCGGTATCGGCCACAGGATCGGGCAGCCGGACACGGTCAGCGCGTCCCCGATGTCGTGCACCAGCGCTCCGAGCACGATCGGCAGCCCCAGCCAGAGGTACTCCTGGCCCGGCGCCGTGAACAGCCAGTCCGAGCCGTTCCCGGGCTGGTCCAGGATGCCGGCGAGGATCCAGGCGCTGGTCGCGGCCAGCAGCCACACCAGGATGTCGCTGCTGGAGCCGCGGGCCGCCCGCCACAGCAGGCCCTCGATGGCCAGCACCATGTGGGCGAAGAGGATCGCGAGCACCGCCCAGCGGCCGCCGGTGATCGCCGCGGCGGAGGCGCCCGCGCCGATCAGCACCGCCCACAGCCAGGTGTGCGTCAGGGTCCGGTGGCCGCCGGAGCGGCGTGGGTCGCCCTTCTTGCGCGTCGCTTTGTAGACGGCGTAGGACAGCTTGTCGACGATCTCGCAGAGCCATCGCGAGACCGGTCCGAAGGCGCGCGAGATGGTGGCGGCCTTGTGGTCCAGGTCGGGGGCGAGTGCGGCTCCGGCGCAGATCAGCGCGCCGACCAGCAGGACCGGCCAGGGCATCGGATGCCCTGCCGCCGCGGTCGCGGCTCCGACGCCGAGCCAGGCCGCCGCGCCCGACAGTGAGTGTGCTGGTCCCATCATGGCCGCTTCCCGCCCCATTCCTCATGCGCCGCCGTCCAGTTGGCCCGGCGCGCTGATCCCGCGTCGGCGACACAGCGTAGCGGCCGTGATCTTGGCTTAGGCATCCGATTCCCGCCCGGGCCGTGCGGCCAGGCAAGATGGGGGCGTGACCCTCATCGACCAGCTGCCGCCGACCGCCGATCCCGACGCCCTGTACGAAGCCTTCGAGACGTGGGCGCAGGAGCGGGGCCTCACGCTCTACCCCCACCAGGAGGAGGCGCTGATCGAGGCGGTCTCCGGGGCGAACGTGATCGTGTCCACACCCACCGGCTCCGGCAAGAGCATGATCGCCGCCGGTGCGCACTTCGCCGCCCTGGCCCGTGACGAGGTCACCTTCTACACGGCGCCGATCAAGGCTCTGGTGTCGGAGAAGTTCTTCGAGCTGTGCAAGCTGTTCGGCACCGAGAACGTCGGCATGCTCACCGGCGACGCCTCCGTGAACGCCGACGCGCCGGTGATCTGCTGCACCGCCGAGGTGCTGGCCTCGATCGCGCTGCGCGACGGCAAGCACGCCGACGTCGGCCAGGTCGTCATGGACGAGTTCCACTTCTACGCCGAGCCGGACCGCGGCTGGGCCTGGCAGATCCCGCTGCTGGAACTGCCGCAGGCGCAGTTCGTGCTGATGTCGGCGACGCTCGGTGACGTGTCCTTCTTCGAGAAGGACCTGACCCGTCGCACCGGCCGTCCGACCTCCGTGGTCCGCTCGGCGACCCGCCCGGTCCCGCTGTCCTACGAGTACCGGCGCACCCCGCTGACCGAGACGCTCACCGAGCTGCTGCAGACGCGGCAGGCGCCGGTGTACATCGTGCACTTCACCCAGGCCCAGGCCGTGGAGCGGGCCCAGGCGCTGATGAGCATCAACATGTGCTCGCGCGAGGAGAAGGAGCAGATCGCCGAGCTGATCGGCAACTTCCGGTTCACCACGAAGTTCGGCCAGAACCTCTCCCGCTACGTGCGGCACGGCATCGGCGTGCACCACGCGGGGATGCTGCCCAAGTACCGGCGGCTGGTGGAGAAGCTGGCGCAGGCCGGTCTGCTGAAGGTGATCTGCGGTACGGACACGCTCGGCGTGGGGGTCAACGTCCCGATCCGCACGGTGCTGTTCACGGCGCTCACCAAGTACGACGGCAGCCGGGTGCGCACGCTGCGCGCCCGGGAGTTCCACCAGATCGCCGGCCGGGCCGGGCGGGCGGGCTTCGACACGGAGGGCTTCGTCGTCGCGCAGGCCCCCGAGCACGTCATCGAGAACGAGAAGGCGCTCGCCAAGGCGGGCGACGACCCGAAGAAGCGGCGCAAGGTCGTCCGCAAGAAGGCGCCGGAGGGGTTCGTCGCCTGGTCGGACACCACCTTCGACAAGCTCATCGCCTCCGAGCCGGAGCCGCTGACCTCCCGCTTCCGGGTCACCCACACGATGCTGCTGTCGGTGATCGCCCGTCCGGGCAACGCCTTCGAGGCGATGCGGCACCTGCTGGAGGACAATCACGAGCCGCGCAAGCAGCAGTTGCGGCACATCCGGCGGGCCATCGCCATCTACCGCTCGCTGCTGGACGGCGGCATCGTCGAGAAGCTCGACCAGCCGGACGCCGAGGGCCGCATCGTCCGGCTGACGGTCGACCTCCAGCAGGACTTCGCCCTCAACCAGCCGCTGTCGACGTTCGCGCTGGCCGCGTTCGAGCTGCTGGACCCGGAGTCGCCGTCCTACGCGCTGGACATGGTCTCCGTGGTGGAGTCCACGCTGGACGACCCGCGGCAGATCCTGGCCGCCCAGCAGAACAAGGCGCGCGGCGAGGCGGTGGCCGCGATGAAGGCGGACGGCGTCGAGTACGAGGAGCGCATGGAGCGCCTCCAGAACGTCACCTACCCCAAGCCGCTGGAGGAGTTGCTCTTCCACGCGTACAACACCTACCGCAAGAGCCATCCGTGGGTGGGCGACCATCCGCTGTCGCCGAAGTCCGTGATCCGGGACATGTACGAACGGGCCCTCACCTTCACCGAGTTGGTCTCCCTCTACGAGCTGGCCCGCACCGAGGGCATCGTGCTGCGCTACCTGGCCGGCGCCTACAAGGCCCTGGAGCACACCGTCCCGGACGACCTGAAGTCGGAAGACCTTCAGGACCTGATCGCCTGGCTCGGGGAGATGGTGCGCCAGGTCGACTCCAGCCTGCTGGACGAGTGGGAGCAGCTGGCCAACCCGGCGGAGATGACCGCCGAGGAGGCTCAGGAGAAGGCCGACCAGGTCAAACCGGTCACCGCCAACGCGCGCGCCTTCCGTGTCCTGGTCCGCAACGCCATGTTCCGCCGGGTCGAGCTGGCCGCCCTCGATCAGATGGCGGTGCTGGGCGAGATGGACGCCGAGTCCGGCTGGGACGCCGAGGCGTGGGGCGAGGCGATGGACGGGTACTGGGACGAGTACGACGACCTCGGCACCGGTCCCGACGCCCGCGGCCCCAAGCTGCTGGTGATCAAGGAGGAGCCGGAGCACGGGCTGTGGCGCGTGCGGCAGATCTTCGACGACCCGGACGACGACCACGACTGGGGCATCAGCGCGGAGGTCGATCTCGCCGCCTCCGACGCCGAGGGCCGCGCGATCGTCCGGGTGACCGCCGTCGGACAGCTGTGAGCACAGGAGAATCCCCCTCATGACCAACCCGGCCGACAGCCTCGTCGACCTGCTGGACCTGGAACAGATCGAGGTCAACATCTTCCGCGGCCGCAGTCCGCAGGAGTCCCTGCAACGGGTCTTCGGCGGCCAGGTGGCGGGCCAGGCGCTGGTCGCCGCCGGGCGCACCACGGACGGCGGGCGCCCGGTGCACTCGCTGCACGCGTACTTCCTGCGTCCCGGCCGGCCCGGGGTGCCGATCGTGTACCAGGTCGAACGGATACGGGACGGGCGGTCCTTCACGACCCGCCGGGTCACCGCGGTGCAGCAGGGCCGCACGATCTTCAATCTCACCGCCTCCTTCCACAAGCCTGAACAGGGGGGTTTCGAGCACCAGCTGCCGCCGGCCCGCGAGGTCCCGGACCCGGATTCCCTGCCGACGGTGGCGCAGGAGATCCAGGAGCATCTGGGCGCGCTGCCCGAGCAGTGGGAGCGCATGGCACGCCGCCAGCCCTTCGACATCCGGTACGCGGACCGGCTGCGCTGGACCGCCGAGGAGGTGCGGGACGCCGAGCCGCGCAGCGCGGTGTGGATGCGCGCGGTGGGTCCGCTGGGCGACGACCCGCTGGTGCACACCTGCGCGCTCACCTACGCCAGTGACATGACGCTGCTCGACGCGGTGCGGCTGCCGGTCGAACCGCTGTGGGGGCCGCGGGGCTTCGACATGGCCTCGCTGGACCACGCCATGTGGTTCCACCGGCCCTTCCGCGCGGACGAGTGGTTCCTGTACGACCAGGAGTCCCCGATCGCGACGGGCGGCCGGGGCCTGGCCCGCGGCCGGATCTACGACACGCAGGGGCGTCTGCTGGTGTCGGTGGTCCAGGAGGGACTGTTCCGCTCCCTGTAACCGCCCCTCCGGCAGCCGCACGCGTACCGGCCGCGGGCGCTGGTCACCGGCGTGCGGCGCCTCTGCGGAAGATCCGGCGCAGCAGGCCGTGCGACCGCCCGGAGGCGCCGGCCGGTCCGGCCGGTCCGGAGTCACCGCACCGGTCGGGCCGCTGAGCGGGCCGGGCCGAACCGGTCCCTGCGGCGGGGCGTGGGCGCGGGTGCGGTGCCCGCGGGCTGCGGTGGTCGCTGTGCCGAGGAGCCGGACGGGGCACCGGGCGGGGCGCCGGATGGCAGGCCCGGGCTTCGGCGACCGCTCCTGCCAGGTCCGCCCGGAGCCAGTCGATCTCGTCGGCGTCCTGCGCCGTCGTGATCCGCTCGGTGAGGTGGGCCGCGGACGATCCCGGCGCGCCGTGGGTTTCCGCAGGAGGCAGGAAGCGGTTGAGCCACGCGCGTTCACAGGGGTCCGTGACGATCTCGGAGACGTCCGGCTGGTCCAGCAGTGAGGCCACCGCCGCGGCGCGCTCCCACGGGTCGTCGGCCTGGCGCAGCAGGAAGCCGAGGTGCCGGCCGCGCCAGTTGCGCGGGCGCAGGTCGAGGCCCGCGTCCAGCTGGTCGCGCAGCCTTTCGGGCAGCGGCTTGGTCAGCAGCTCGGCGTGCTCGGCGTCGGCCGCGAACTCCCGCAGCTCGTCGGCCAGATAGCGCCAGACCACCGCCTTGTACCGGTTGAGATAGAAGCCGACGGGCACCACCAGACCCGAGCGGGCCAGCCGCGTGAACCTCGCCGCGGTCACCCGCATGATCTCCGCGCCGTCCTTGGTCCCCACGGCCGCGACCCGCTGCCGCAGCGCCTGCGGGAAGCCCTCCGAGGCCAGCAGGCGCTGGACCTCGGCTCGGGCGACGCGCCGGCCGCCACCGCCTTCGTCGGGCAGGGTGCGGATGTGGCCGAGTTGGACGGCCAGGTCGAACTCGTGCCGCTTCAGGCCGAGTTCGTGAGCCGCTCGCCCCTGTGCGAAGGGTGTTGCGCGGCGGCCGGCCGGGCCCGCCGTCGGCCTGATCTCGTCCGTTGCCGTCTCGCGTGTGATGGTGTTGCCGGACATGTCCGTACCCCCGTGCGGTGGGTGGCTGCGCCGTCTGCGCTCACCTGCGAAAAACCGTAGCCGGTGCCGGAGATCTCCGCGCGAGCCTGTGGACAACTCCACGGGAGGCCGCGAACACGCAGGTCAGTAGCGTGCGGGCGGATCGTCGTCGGGTCTGCGGGCGTCGACGTCGAGGTGCTCGCCGACCCGGTTCACCAGCAGGGTCATCTCGTAGCCGATCTGGCCGATGTCGGCCTCGGCGCCGCTGAGGACGCACAGGCAGCTGCCCGCGCCCGCGGCCGTGACGAACAGCACCGCTTCGTCGAACTCGACCATCGTCTGCCGCACCGAGCCCGCACCGAAGTGGCGTCCGGAGCCTCTGGCCAGGCTGTGCAGCCCGGACGAGACGGCCGCGAGGTGTTCCGCGTCCTCGCGCCGCAGCCCCGTGCTCGCTCCGGTGACCAGTCCGTCGTTCGACAGGACCAGGGCGTGCCGTACGTGCTCCACCCGCTCGGTCAGGTCGTCGAGTAACCAGCCGAGTGTCTGCTTGTGCGCCATGCCGCGGTCTCCCCCCGTGGGCGTCTCCCCCGTGGCCCGGAGGAATCTCCCCGCCAGCCTTCCCCACCGCCGCCGTGGCGGCAAGCAAGATGGGCACATGGCACAGAACATGACCGATGAGGAATGGCGGACGTTCGTCTCGTCCGGTACGCGCACCGGCAAACTGTCGACCGTCCGGGCGGACGGTAGTCCGCACGTCGCGCCGATCTGGTTCCTGCTGGACGGGGACGACGTGGTGTTCAACACCGGCAAGGAGACGGTGAAGGGCCGGAATCTGGCGCGTGACGACCGGGTCGCCCTGTGTGTGGACGACGACCGGCCGCCATTCAGCTTCGTGGTGTTGCAGGGGCGCGCCCGGCTGTCCGAGGACCTGGACGAGCTGCGCCACTGGGCCGGCCGGATCGGGGGGCGGTACATGGGCGAGGACCGCGCCGAGGAGTTCGGGACGCGCAACGGCGTCCCGGGCGAGCTCCTGGTCCGGGTCACGGTCGACAAGGTGGTCGCGGTGCGGGACCTCGCGGACTGAGGCGGCCCGCGGACCACCGCGCGGTCCGCCGCGATGGGGGATCATGCGGACATGAGCGAGGATCACACCCACGTCCGTGAGTTCTTCACCGCGCGCGCCGCCGACTGGGACGGGAAGTTCCCGGACGACGGCCCCGCCTACGCGGCGGCGGTCGCCGAACTCGGACTGCGCGAGGGCGACCGGGTGCTCGACGCGGGATGCGGCACCGGGCGCGCCCTGCCCGAGCTGCGTGCCGCCGTGGGCACCTCCGGCGTCGTCGTGGGCGTCGATCTCACCTGGGCCATGCTGGCCGCCGCCGTGCGGGCCGGCCGGGACCGGGACGGGCGGCTGCTGCTCGCCGATGTCGGCGCGCTGCCGCTCGGGTCCCGCTCCCTCGACGCCGTGTTCGCCGCCGGCCTCGTCGCGCACCTGCCCGATCCCGCCCGCGATCTGCGGGAGTTGCGGCGGGTGGTGCGGCGCGGCGGCACGCTGGCGCTGTTCCACCCGATCGGCCGGGCGGCGCTCGCGGCGCGGCAGGGACGGCGGATCACACCGGACGACCTGCGCGCGGAGTCCAACCTCCGCCCGCTGCTGGCCGGTTCCGGGTGGCGCATGACCTCGTACACCGACGAGGACGCCCGCTTCCTCGCGCTGGCGGTGCGCGAGGACTGACACCGCTCGCCCCGCCCGCGCGAAGGGGGGAGCGCTCAGAGGCTTCCGGCGACGGCCGCCGTGAACACGTCCGGGTTGTCGAACATGATGTTGTGACCGGCCCCGGGCACGGTCACCACACGGACTCCCGTCGCTTGGAGGCCGTCTCGGTCCGGCAGTTCACCGCTGTGCTCGCCCAGCAGGTAGAGCCGGTCGACGGGGAGCTCCTCCAGGATGCGGCGCATCGTGGGGTCGGAGCCGCGCCGCAGGCCCACCGCGCTGCGGTGCAGGGCGCGCGGGTCGGTCAGGCGCATGGTCGCCGCCCACAGGGGGCCGACGCTGTGCAGCACGCGCGCGTAGCCGTCGTCGACGAACGCCTCCTCCTCGAAGGAGGCGATGCCGCTGCTGCCCGCCGTGGGCGGCGGGGACGGGTCGAGATTGGCCTCCGCGAGGACCAGCCGGGAGACTAGATCGGCTCTGCGGTGGGCCAGCACGATCGCGACGGCGCCGCCCATGCTGTGCCCGATCAGCTCACAACCGGACACCTTGGCGGCGTCCAGCGCCGCGGCCAGGGCGTCCGCGTGGTCCTCCAGGGTGTAGCCGAAGTGCGCGGGGCGGTCGCTGATGCCGTGGCCGGGCAGATCGACGAAGAGACTGCGCCGGCCCGCCAGTTCGGGACGGGCCGCGATGTGCGCGTGGTACACGGAGGAGACCGACCCCAGTCCGTGCACATAGACCCGTGCGGGATGCTCCCCGGGCACCTCCGTCCAGCGGATACGGCTGCCCCTGCTGTCGAACTCGGCCTGTCTCACATCGCCCTCCCTCACGGTTCCGCCACCTCGGTCGGCAGCACTCCAGAGGATACATCGGATTCGATGTATTGCCTTCTCGATACACAAAGGAGCCGATGTACTTCGCTCATGCGAGAGAATGCGGGCATGCTGGAACTGGCGATCCTCGGTTTCCTCTACGACACCCCGCTGCACGGGTACGAGCTGCGCAAACGCATCACGGCACTGACGGGGCACGTCCGGCCCGTCGCCGAGAGCACGCTCTACCCGGCGATCAAACGGCTGGAGAAGGCGGGACTGCTCCAACGGGCCACCGAGCCGGGGGCCGTGGCCGCGCCGCGCCACGTCCTCACCCTCACCGAGGACGGCCGGGGCGAGCTGCGCCGCCGGCTCGCCGAACCGGTCCAGCGGGACATCACCGACGAGAACCGCTGGTTCACCGTCCTGGCCTTCCTCAGACACCTCGCCGAACCGCACGCCCAGACGACCGTGCTGCGGCGCAGGCTGGCCTTCCTGGAGACGCCGGCCAGCTTCTTCTACGACGGCGACCGGCCGTTGCGCGCCGAGGAACTGGACGACCCGTTCCGGCGTGGCATCCTCACCGTGGCGCGGGCCACGACACGGGCCGAACTCGCCTGGCTGCGCGCCACGATCGCCTCACTGGAGGGCGTCGCCCGCTGAACCCTCCGAGTGCCGCACGGGACAGCCCCGCAGCCCGGGGACCGGGCGGGTGCCGAGGTCGGCCACCCGGTAACCGTCCGGATAACTCCTGATCTCCCAGTTCTGCCGTGCGAAGTGCGGGGCCCGGCGCGGTGGCAGCAGGCGCACCGCCCGGCCCCGGGCGCGCACCGCGCGGCGCACGAGGGCACGGGTGAGGGCGGCCGGCGGCTCGTAGCGGAAGGCCCTCAACAGGGGTTCGTCGAGCAGGGCCAGGGTGGCTCCGCGCAGCAGGGGCGCGAGGGGCCGCGGGTACCAGGAGGTCATCAGGCCGAGCGTCGCGTCGGAGACTTCGCGGGAGCGCGCGTCCCAGCCGAAGTTCAGCTCCTCGTAGGCGTCGAGGTGGGCCTCGAACTCCTCGTACGTCTCGGGGATGTCCTTGATTCCCAGGTGCCGGCCGAGGGTGCGGTAGTGGACGGCGGACGCGACGGTCTCGTGACGGGAGAGCCTGCGCCAACCGTAGGCGTCGATCCAGCGTTTCGGCACGACGACGAAGGTGCACAGCACGTAGCGCATGTCGTCGTCGCTGATGTCGTAGCTGCGGTGCATCTGGTTGACGCGCCGGATCGCGGTGCGGCCCGGCTCGCTCGCGAAGCCGTGCTCGACGACGGTGTCGAGGAGCAGGGAGGTGTCGTCGTAGCGCTTTTGCGTGCGGTCGGTCAGCTCCGCCGTCTCGGCGAGCAGCCGGCCGATGCTCGGGACGGCGTACGTCCGGTAGAGGGCGAGTTCCAGCGCGCGGGTGATGTCCCAGGGGAACTCGTAGGCGACGGTGAGCCGGTAGATCTCCGAAGCGTCGGCCACCGGATCCATGCGGCGGATGCGCTCCAGCCGCTCGAACCGCTTCGTCACGCCGTGCCCCTTCTGCCGTCGGTGCTCCAACTCTACGGTGGGCGGCGACAGATGCGCGGTCGGCGCGGGGAATCACGCAGGGAGAAGGTGTCCGCATGATCGGCAGGCTCCGTATGTCCTTCGCCAGGGTCGTCGCCTCGTGGCGGGTGGAGGAGGGCCGCGGTGGACGCGGGGCCCGTACGCCCAACTTGTTCGAGGCCGCCGCCGTCTACGTCTCGGCCCGTGCGGAGGACGACCAGGAGCGGGTCGACGAGGCGACGGCCTGGGTGTCGCCGGAGGCGCTGTCGTTCGGCGTCAGTGAGCTGGCCTGCCGCGCGGTGGTCGCCCTGGCGCGGGAGCGGGGCGAGTCGCCGCGGACGGTCGCGCGGGCGCTGCTGGGGCTCCCGGCGGCCTGAAAGCACGCCGGGACGACGGTCGTTTCGCCCATGTCCGGATGGAAAACTGCAGGTCCCGGTAGTCGAGGAGTCGTGACAACCGGCTTCCCGCCGCACTAGGGTGCGCGCGGTTGGACGAACCGAGGGGAGGCCTGGATGGCCGGGACGGACGAGGAAGCCGTCGCCGCCGCGGACGACGCGCTCTATGTGCTCACGGCGGTGCTGCTGACGCCCGCGCAGTTCCCGAGCGTGCTCGGCGACGACTATCCGGAGGCCTGTGCGGCGCTCGGCCTGGCGCCGATGGCCGACGGGTACGGCCTGGTGCTGGGGCAGGACGGCGCCGGGGCGCGGTGGACCGTCGTCGTCGACGACGTCTCACTGGTCGCCGTCGCGATCGCCTCCTGGGACTGCGGGATGGAGTACGACCTGTCGCCCGACGCGCGCACGGTCGTGACCGCCCTGCCGGGCTGGCCCCTCGCTCTCGCCGTCGCGGCTCCCGGCGTGCCCGCGCCGCACGACCCGGACCCCGAGACGGCGGACGGACCGCTGCTGACGCCGCCGGACACCGCCGTCTGGGGTTCGGCGCTGCGCCGCCTGGGCGCCGACGAGATCGCGCGGCAGTGGACGCTGTGGCGGGACCAGATCGAGAACGGCGCCGCCGGCACGACCGCCGGTTCCGGAGCAAGCTCGGCGCGGGAGCCCGGAGCGGGCTCGGCGCCGGAAGCCCGTACGGCCCACGAGCCGGTCCCCGAACCGGACGACGGCTCCTCCGCAGCGTCCGGCCGGAAGACGACTCCCCCGAGTCATCTCGGCGTTCGGCGCGTCCTGGCGGAGGCCCGTGCGTACGTGGACGCACCGCCGCCGCTGGGCCGCGTGCGGTCCTCCTTCGCCCCGGGCGACGCGCGGACTCTGCGCGCCGACGGTCCGGGCTGGTCGATGGTGGCCCGCACCGACGACATGGCCTTCGTGCTCCTGGACGAGGAGCCCGGTGAGGTGCTGCCGGTCGGCCGCGGACCGGAGCTGCCCGGGCTGCTCCAGGCGCTCGACAAACTGGCGGTGCGCCCGCACTGACCGGGTCGCTCCGGCCCTCAGCGCCCGAGTTCCTTGCGCGTGACACGGCGCAGCCGCCGTCGCTGTGCCGGGTCCAGCGCGAGGTAGGCGGCGGCCGGGACTCCCAGGACGACCAGGAGGACGGCCCACCAGGGCAGCCAGATCAGCAGGATCAGGCCGACCGCCACACCGCCCGCGGCGATCTTCGCGTTCTTCGACATCTGTCGCCTCCTTCGCGGCCACTGCCGCTCTCTGTCGTGAAAACGGCTCCGTGCCCGCCGCGGTTCCGGACCGCGTCCCCGAGAAGCCCCTGAGTCGTCCCGGAGCCTGCCCCTAAGGGGCGCGGCCGGGACGCCGAGGCGCGCGGGCGCCGGGCGGCGCCGCCGCCTACCGGGACCTGAGCGGTTCACCCACCTCGTGCAGGTGCCGCAGGGCCTGCGCGTAGGAGTCGACGAGGCCGGTCTCCGTGTAGGGGATGCCCACCTCGCGGCAGTGGGCGCGCACCAGGGGCTGTGCCCGTCGCAGGTGCGGCCGCGGCATGCTGGGGAAGAGATGGTGCTCGATCTGGTAGTTCAGGCCGCCCAGGAACCAGTCCGTCAGCGCGCCGCCGCGGACGTTGCGGGAGGTGAGCACCTGTCGGCGCAGGTGGCCCCAGCGCTCGCCGTCCGGGTCGGGCATCTCCATGCCCTTGTGGTTGGGCGCGAAGGCGAGGCCCAGGTGCAGCCCGAACAGCGCCTGGTGGAGGGCGGCGAACGCCAGGGCCCGACCGGGTGACAGGACGGTGAGCAGCAGCCCCGAGTAGGCCGCGACGTGCCCCACGAGCAGCGCGCCCTCCACCAGGCGCTCACGCGGCGGCTGCCGGCGCAGGTCCTGGAAGCTGTGCACCTTCAGGGCCACGCCCTCCAGGAGGGTGAGCGGGAAGAAGAGCCACGCCTGGTTGCGGGTGAGCCAGCGGCGCAGGCCCTTCCGGCCGCCGGCCTGCCCACCGGAGAACACCAGCACGTCGGCGGCGACGTCGGGGTCCTTCTCCAGGTGGTTGGGGTTGGCGTGGTGCCGGTTGTGCTTCGCGTTCCACCAGGCGTGGCTGAGCCCGAGGAGCAGATTGCCGTGCACCAGCCCGAGCAGCCGGCCGACGTCCTTGCGGCCGGTGATCTGCGCGTGGCCCGCGTCGTGGCCGATGAACGCGGTGCGCGCGAAGAGCACGGCGAGCGGCGCGGCCAGGAGCAGCGCCCACCAGGAGTCGCCGATCAGCACCAGCCCGGTGACGACGCCCGCCAGGGCGAGCGCGTTGCCCGCGACCACGCGGGCGTACCAGGCGTGGCGTCGCCTCAGGAGTCCGTGGGCCCGGACCGTGCGCAACAAGGGGGAGAACTCGCTGCCGGCGGACGGCTCACCGGTCCTCGCTGCGAGACCGTCCGCGACGGTGGCGGCTGGCTGGGGCATGGCGGGGTCTCCGGCTCTCTCGGTAACGTCCTGACCTCAGGAAACGTACGGATCGGAGCCCTGCGCCGGCCATGGCGCCAGCACCCTGGAAAGCCGGGGGCCAGCCCCGCGCGCGGGAGGGGGGCTGACGGCACCCGTAAGGGTGCGGTCCTCCCCAGCGCGCGCACGGCTCGTGTCCGAGAAGCGCCGGCCGAGAAGCGCACCCGAGAAGCGCGAAGGCCGTGGTGCACGCGCGCGTGCACCACGGCCTTCGTCCGCCCGTCGGGTCAGCCGCGGGCTCCCAGCAGGTGGTCCATCGCCAGCTGGTCCAGCCGCTCGAAGGCCATCCCGCGCGCGGCGGCCGCGTCGACGTCGAAGTCCTCGAAGGACGAGGCGTCGGCGAGCAGCGCCCGCAGGCCGTCCGGGGCCGTGGGCTGCGCCAACTCGTCGAGGCGGGAGGCGCGCAGGGCCTCCTGGACCTCCGGGTCGGCGCGGAAGGCCGCGGCGCGCTCCTTGAGGATGAGGTAGTTGCGCATGCAGCCGGCCGCCGAGGCCCACACGCCGTCGACGTCCTCGGTCCGCGGCGGCTTGAAGTCGAAGTGCCGCGGGCCGTCGTAGCCGGCGCTCTCCAGCAGGTCGACCAGCCAGAAGGCGGCGCGCAGGTCACCGGCGCCGAACCGCAGGTCCTGGTCGTACTTGATGCCGGACTGGCCGTTGAGGTCGATGTGGAAGAGCTTGCCGGCCCACAGGGCCTGGGCGATGCCGTGCGGGAAGTTGAGGCCGGCCATCTGCTCGTGGCCCACCTCCGGGTTGACGCCGTACAGCTCGGGGCGCTCCAGGCGCTCGATGAACGCCAGCGCGTGGCCGACGGTGGGCAGCAGGATGTCGCCGCGCGGCTCGTTGGGCTTGGGCTCGATGGCGAAGCGCAGGTCGTAGCCCTGGGTGGTGACGTACTCGCCGAGGAGGTCGAACGCCTCCTTCATGCGGTCGAGGGCGGCGCGCACGTCCTTGGCCGCGCCGGACTCGGCGCCCTCGCGGCCGCCCCAGGCGACATACGTCTTCGCGCCCAGCTCGGCGGCCAGGTCGATGTTGCGGATCGTCTTGCGCAGGGCGTAGCGGCGCACGTCGCGGTCGTTGGCGGTGAACGCGCCGTCCTTGAAGACGGGGTGCGTGAAGAGGTTGGTGGTGGCCATCGGCACGGTCAGGCCGGTCGCGTCGAGCGCCTGGCGGAAGCGCTTGACGTGCGTGTCGCGCTCGGTCTCGGAGGACCCGAAGGGGATCAGGTCGTCGTCGTGGAAGGTCACTCCGTGGGCGCCCAGTTCCGCCAGGCGCCGCACCGTCTTGACGGGGTCGAGAGCGCTGCGGGTGGCGTCGCCGAACGGGTCCCGTCCCTGCCAGCCGACGGTCCACAGGCCGAAGGTGAACCTGTCCTCGGGGGTGGGCTGGTAGTTCATGCCGCGGCTCCTTGCTCGCTTGCGACTATTTCGTCATGGCGATTTACAAATTAGTATGCCGACGCGTCCCTGGGAAGGGACAGGAGGGTCCCGACCTGGGTTCCACCCCGTCGGTCGGACCCACTGGACCAAGAGAACCGCTGGTCAGATGCGGTGAGCCGCGAAAAGGAGGGAGAGCCGATGTCAGCAGCCGAGGGTCCGCTCGTCGTCGGTGTGGACTCGTCCACCCAGTCCACCAAGGTGCTCGTCGTCGACGCGGCCACCGGTCGCGTCGTGGCGAGCGGCCAGGCGCCGCACACCGTCTCCGGCGGGGCCGGCCGGGAGAGCGACCCGCGCCAGTGGTGGGACGCGCTGCGCGCGGCGCTGCACAGTTGCGGCGAGGCGGCGCACGAGGCCGCCGCCGTGTCGGTGGCCGGCCAGCAGCACGGACTGGTCACCCTGGACGGGCGGGGCGAGCCGGTACGGCCGGCGCTGCTGTGGAACGACGTGCGCTCCGCCCCGCAGGCCCGACGGCTGGTCGCGGAGCTGGGCGGCGCCACGGCGTGGTCAGAGCGCACGGGCAGCGTCCCGGGCGCCTCCTTCACCGTCACGAAGTGGGCCTGGCTCGCCGAGAACGAGCCGGAGGCGGCCCGGTCGACGGCGGCGGTGCGCCTGCCGCACGACTACTTGACCGGGCGTCTGACCGGAGAGGGCACCACCGACCGGGGCGACGCCTCCGGAACGGGCTGGTGGGCGTCGGCGACCGAGACGTACGACGAGGACATCCTCGGCCGCGTCGGCCTCGACCCGGCGCTGCTGCCCCGTCTGGTGCGGCCCGGCGAGGTGGCCGGCACCGTGCGCGACGTCCACGACCTGCCCTTCTCCAAGGGCACCCTGGTCGCTCCCGGCACCGGCGACAACGCCGCCGCCGCGCTCGGTCTCGGACTGCGCCCCGGAACACCGGTACTGAGTCTCGGCACCTCGGGCACGGTGTACGCGGTGTCCGTGCACCGCCCCGCCGACCCGTCGGGCACCGTGGCGGGCTTCGCCGACGCGCGCGGCGACTGGCTGCCGCTGGCCTGCACCCTGAACTGCACGCTCGCCGTCGACCGGATCGCCGCCCTGCTCGGCCGCGATCGGGAGGCGGTGGAGCCGGGCGGCGCCGTCACCCTGCTCCCCTACCTGGACGGCGAGCGCACCCCGAACCTCCCGGACGCCTCAGGACTGCTGCACGGGCTGCGCCACGACACCACCGCGGGCCAGCTGCTCCAGGCGGCCTACGACGGCGCCGTCCACTCGCTGCTCGGCGCGCTGGACCGGGTCCTCGACCAGGACGCCGACCGCACCACTCCCCTGCTGCTGATCGGCGGCGGCGCCCGCGGCACGGCCTGGCAGCAGACCGTACGGCGGCTGTCGGGCCGGCCGGTCCAGGTGCCCGAGGCCCGGGAACTGGTCGCGTTGGGCGCCGCGGCGCAGGCGGCGGCCCTGCTGACCGGGGAGGACCCGGCGGCGGTCGCCCGGCGCTGGAGGACGGCCGACGGCCCGGTGCTGGCGGCCGTGGAGCGGGACGACACGACACTCGCGCGGATCTCCGGGGTACTCTCCGACGCGGCCCCGCTGCTGGAGCGGGGGACGCGGAACCACTGACCGGACGCACCGGGCAGACCCGCCGAAGGGGAACCGGCGGACGCCCGCCGGCCGGACACCGACCGAGGACGACGGAGGCATGAGCGCACCGCTGCACGAACCCCGCCCGGCAGGCCCCGGGCGGACGCTGCCCGACACCCAGCAGGGCATGCGCCGCCGCAACCTGGCGCGGGTCATGCACACGGTCAGCGCCGAGGGCCCGCTGTCGAGAGCGGCGGTCGCCTCCCGCATCGGGCTGACCCGGGCGGCGGTCTCCACCCTCGTGGACGAGCTGATCCGCTCGGGACTGCTGGAGGAGCTGGGCCCCGAGCGGCCCGGCCGGGTGGGCCGGCCCGGCTCGGCGCTCACCGTCAGCGGGCACGGCCCGGCCGGGGTCGGCGCCGAGGTCGGCGTCGATCACCTGGCGGCCTGCGTGGTCGATCTGCGGGGTGAGGTGCGGGCGCGCGCCGTACGGCACGGCACGAACCGCGGCCGCTCACCCCGGCCGGTGGCCGAGGACCTCACGGCGCTGATATCCCAGGTGGTCGCCGAGGCGGAGGAGCAGGGCCTGTGGCCGGCGGGGCTCGCCGTCGCGGTGCCCGGCCTGATCGCCCGGGACGGCCGTACGGTCGTGCGGGCGCCCAACCTCGACTGGCACGACACCGACCTGAGCGCCCTGCTGCCGGACGGGCTCTCCCTGACCGTGGACAACGAGGCGAACTTCGGCGCCCTCGCGGAACTCTGGCTAGGCCAGGGCACTCCGCCGGACTTCCTGCACGTGTCGGCGGAGATCGGCATCGGCGCCGCCGTCGTGGTGGACGGCCGGCTGCTGCGCGGAACGCGCGGCTTCGCGGGCGAACTCGGGCATGTCCCCATCGAACCGGAGGGGCCCGCCTGTCCGTGCGGCGGACGCGGCTGTCTGGAGCAGTACGCGGGCGAGGAGGCCGTGCTGCGGGCGGCCGGTCTGACGGCGGGCGAGGGCCGGGTGGGACTGCTGGCCACCCGCGCCGCCGACGGAGACGAGGGCGTGCGGCGGGCGCTGCGCGACGCCGGCCGGGCCCTCGGGATCGCCCTGACCGGCGCGGTCAACCTGCTCGACCCCGAGGCCGTCGTGCTGGGCGGCGCGCTGGCGGAACTGGCCCCGTGGCTCCTGCCGGCGCTGGACGCCGAGCTGGACCGGCGCACCGCCGGTCCGGCCTGCCCGGTCACGGTCTCCCGGCTGGGTCCCGAGGGGCCACTGCTGGGCGCCGCGCACTCGGTGGTGCGGGCCGTCCTGGACGACCCGGCGGCGATCGCCGAACACGGCTGACGGGCCGTCATTCACCCGTCCGGGTGGCGGAGTTGTCCACAACTCGCCGTCTGTCCACGGAAGTCCGCCGCGCTCTTCTGCGCGACCCGCGAGCGCCGTACCGTGATTCCCGCGAGGCGCCGTCCCCGGGCCCGGGACGGCGGCACGCGGCGCGGACGGACGCGGCATGCGCGGCCATCGGCGCGACACCCGCCCCACACGTGCGGCCGGGCTCCGCGAGGAGCGGCCGGCCGTGCGTGACACTCGCCGCACCGCCCCGCGTCCCCCGCGGCCGAGCACCCCGCGAGAGACGCACGCAGCCGAGCACCCCCTCACGAGAAAGGTCACCGCCATGGACCGGGCCGGACCCCCGCCCAGCAGACGGCGGATCATCCTGGGCGCCGCCGCCCTCGCCGCCGTCCCCTCCGTCTTACTCCCCGCCTCCCCTTCGGCCGCCCGCGCCCAGGGCGCCGTCTACCCGCCCGTGGACTGGCAGCCGGCGAGCTCCGGCAACTACACGGCGTCCAACCGGCCCACCAGCTACTCCGTCGACCGAGTGATCGTCCACGTCACGCAGGAGACGTACGCCAACACGCTGGCCATCTTCCAGAACCCGCAGAAGAAGGTGTCCGCGCACTACCTCGTCCGGTCCGCCGACGGACACGTCACGCAGTGCGTGAGCGAGGCGAACATCGCCTGGCACGCGGGGAACTGGGACTACAACACCCGCAGCATCGGCATCGAGCACGAGGGCTGGGTGGACCAGCCGGCCTACTTCACCAACGCCCTGTACGCCCAGTCGGCCCAACTCACCGCGGCCGTCTGCGACCGCTACGGCATCCCCAAGGACCGCGCCCACATCATCGGGCACTACGAGGTGCCGGGCACGGACCACACCGACCCCGGACCGTACTGGGACTGGGTCCGCTACATAAGAATGGTCAACTTCTCCTGACGGACCCGGACCGTGACCCGGCGGCGGCCCCGGCAGCAGGGCCGGCACCGCGACCCGGCGGCGGCGCCCCGCGGCAAGGTCACCGCGGGCCGTCCCCCGCGGCGGGATCACCGCGGGTCGTGCCCGGCGAGCCGGGTGCGTCCGGTCGGCCGCGTCCGCGGCCCGCACCCCGGGCGCTGCGCATGCGACGGGCCTGCGGCTGGAGCAGGCTGGAAGCGCGCCCTCGGCCGCGAGCCGCTGCGGGCGCACCGGCTCGCGGCCCGAAGGAGGTCCCAGTGGCGCACGGTGATCCGGGCCGGCCCGTGGACGAGACCTCGGCGGCTATGCTGCAGGCCCTGTTCACGACCTCGCCCGTCGGGCTCCACCTGCTCGATCCGGAGCTGCGGGTGGTGCGGCTGAACACGGCGATGCCCGCGACCCGGGGCGTGGCCCCGGACGACTTCGTCGGACGGCCGATCCGCGACGTCTACCACATGGTCGAGGGCAACGAGGCGGAGATCGTCCTCCGGGACGTGCTGGAGACCGGCGAGCCGCTGTGGCAGCACATCGTCCGCGCGCGGACCAAGGGGGAGCCACCGGAGCAGCGCTACTTCGAGATCACCGCACTGCGGCTGGAGGACGGCGACCACGAGGTGCTCGGTCTGGCGGTCACCGCCATCGACGTCACCGAACGCGAGCGGGGCCGCTCGCGCGCCGAGGTGCTCGACGCCGTGCGGCGCCAGGTGGGGCGGGCCCTGGACCCGGCGGTGACCGGCTCGGAGCTCGTCTCGGCGTTGGTTCCGGAGTTCGCCGACGTCGCCGTCGTCGAGGTGGTGGACTCGGTGATCCGCGGCGACGAGCCGCCGCCGGCCCCCATGCCGCCGGGGACGCCGCTGATGCGCACCGCGTTCCGCAGCGGCGCGGCGCATCCGCCGCAGGCCTTCCCCGTCGGCGAGGTGCGCCGGCTGCCGGCGCCCACGCCGTTCACCCAGGCGCTGAGCGACCTGCGCCCCCGGGTGGTCCCGCTGCGCCCGGGAGCGCCGTGGATGCCCGTCGACCCGGCGCGCACGGAGGCCATGCACTCCTCCAGCTCCCACACGCTGCTGGTGGTGCCGCTGGCGCTGCGCGACGCGGTGCTGGGTCTGGTGAGCCTGTACCGGGCCGGGGAGTCGCCGCCGTTCGACTCGGGCGACCGGCAGCTGGCGGTCGAGCTGGCCGCGCACACGGCGCTGGGCATCGACAACGCCCGTCGCTTCATCCGCGAGCACACCATCGCGGCCACGGTCCAGCGCCAGCTGCTGCCCCGCCGTCCCGAGGCGCACACGTCGCTGGAGACCTCCTACCTGTCGGTCACGGGCGGCGATCCCGGCGCCTGGTACGACTCCATCGCGCTGTCCGGGGCGCGTACGGCGCTCGTGGTCGGCAACGTCTCCGGGCGGGGTCTGAACGCGGCGGCCACCATGGGGCAGCTGCGCACGGTCGTACGGTCCCTTGCGGCGTTCGATCTCGCCCCGGACGAGTTGCTGGCCCGGCTGCACGACACGGCGATCGAGCTGGCCTTCGAGCGGGCGAACCTGCCGCTGGGCGATCCGCTGCGCCGGGAGGCGCTCACCGCGAACTGCGTGTACGCCGTGCACGACCCGCTGGCCGGGACCTGTGTGCTGGCGACGGCCGGACGGCTGGCCCCGGTCGTGGTCCGCCCCGGCCACGCAGTCACCGTCCCGGACACCCCGTCGGGGCCGTGCCTGGGCGCGACGGAGGACGCGCCGTTCGCGACGGCGGAGTTCGAGGTGCCGCCCGGCAGCGTGCTGGTGTTCACCAGTGATCCGCTGGTCACCGAGTATCTGGCGGAGTCGTCGGCGCAGTTGCGGGCGGCGCCGGACTACGCGGAGCGGCCGTTGCGCGACCTGTGCGACGCCGTCGCCTACGCCCTGCCGGACGGGCTGGGCGCGGGCGACGCGGCGGTGATCATCGCCCGTACCCGGGCCTTCCCGGCGTCCGACTTCGTCACCTGGCGCCTCGAAGCCGACCGCACCTCGGTGGCCACCGCACGGCACCGCACCCGCCGGCAGCTCGCCGACTGGGGCGTGGACGACGAGACGTCGTCCGACACCCAGCTCATCGTCAGCGAACTGGTCACCAACGCGGTCCGCTACGGGACCCCGCCCATCGAGATCCGGCTGATCCGGGACCGCAGCCTCACCTGCGAGGTGCGCGACGCCAGCCCGGCCGCGCCGCACCTGCGCCACGCGCACGTGGCCGACGAGGGCGGCCGCGGTCTGTTCCTCACCGCCCAGCTGGCCCAGAACTGGGGCATCAGATACGCGGCCGAGGGCAAGACCGTCTGGGCCGAGCAGCCCCTCCCGGACCGCCACTGACACCGGTACGGCGCGGCCGCGATCCCCGGCACGCCCTCGCGCGTCCGGCGCCTTCGCTACGCTGGCCGGGCCCGAGCCGCGTGTCCGATCCGACCGATCACCGGAGCCGCCCGATGCATGTCCGCCGTGTCGTACCCAACGTCCGCTCGCAGGCACTGGAGGAGAGCGCGGACTTCTACGGGACGCTGGGGTTCGAGGAGGTCATGAACCACGGCTGGATCATGACGCTCGCGCCGGCCGCGAACCCGGCCGCGCAGATCAGTTTCATGGGCGAGGACCTGACCGCCCCCGTGGCGCCGGACCTGAGCGTCGAGGTGGACGACGTCGACGCCGCCTACGCGGCCCTGCGGGAGCGCGGGGCGGAGATCGTGCACCCGCTCACCGACGAGGAGTGGGGCGTGCGCCGCTTCTTCGTCCGGGACCCCAACGGCCGCGTGGTCAACGTCCTCGGCCACCGCTGACGCCCGGGGCCCGCGCAGCGGGCGCGGGTCAGGGGTGCAGGCTGCTGACGATCTGGGCGGTGGCCAGCAGGCCCTCGTGGATGGTGGGCGCCATGCTGGATTCGGCCAGGAAGAAGCCGAGCATGCCGCAGACCAGGGCGTGCGAGAACTTCAGCGCGCAGTTGCGCACGAAGATGATCGCCAGGATCGCGAGCAGCAGCACCACAGAGATGGAAATCGCCATCGTCAGCCTCCTCCGCCGCGCCCACTTCGCGGCTTTCGGCCGCAAGTGTGGCGTAGCGGGGGGTTTGTCCGGGCGGCTGACGCGTCCGCCGAACGTGTGGTTCTGCGCCCGGTCCGGCTCTCCCGCGTCCCGGGCGGCCGCCCTTGGCGGCGTGGGACTTCGGCGGGGGCCGCGTCAGGGCGCCTGGAGGTCGACCAGGCGGGCCAGCGCCTCCCGGTGGGCGCCCGCCGTGCCGTAGGCGAGGGAGTCGGCCTTGGCCCGCTTCAGATACAGGTGGACCGGGTGCTCCCACGTCATGCCGATGCCGCCGTGCAGTTGCAGCGCCTCCTCGGCGGCGTGGACGGCGACCGGGGCGGCGTAGGCCTGGGCGACGGCGGCGGCCACATCGGCGTCCTCGCCGCGCGCGAGCGCGTCGGCGGCGTTGCGGGCGGCGGCGCGGAGGTTGACGACCTCCAGCCACAGCTGGGCGAGGCGGTGCTTGAGGGCCTGGAAGCCGCCGACCGGCCGGTTGAACTGCTTGCGCTCCTTGAGGTGGCGCACGGTCTCGGTCAGCGACCAGTCGGCGAGGCCGAACTGCTCGGAGGCGAGCAGGGCGGCCCCGGCGCGCAGGGCCCGGCGCACGGCGGGCGCGGCCTCGCCCAGGCGGCGGCCCGGCGCTCCGTCGAGGACCACGCGGGCCAGCGGGCGCGTCAGGTCCAGGGACACCTGTGCGGTGACGGTCGCGGCGGAGGCCGCGACGGCGTACAGCCCGCCGTCGTCGGCCGGCACGAGCAGCACGTCGGCGATCGACGCGTCGGCCACGGCGGTCAGTTCCCCGTGCAGCGCGCCGTTCTCCAGCCGTGCGGCCGGGCAGCGGACGCCCGGCGCGGTGTGCAGGCCGACGGCGAGCGCGCCGATCGAGGTGGCCGCCGCCAGGTCGGCGAGCAGGTCGTCGGCGCCGCACTCCAGTAGCGCCTCGGTGGCCACGACGGCGCTGGTGAGGTAGGGCACGGGCGCGACCGCGCGTCCCAACTCCTCCAGGACGACGGCGGCTTCGCGGTGCGTGGCGCCCTGGCCGCCCAGTTCCTCGGGCACCAGCAGACCGGCCAGGCCCATGCCGTGCGCGAGCGACTTCCACAGCGGGACGTCGTGCGGGGCGTCCGACTCGGTGCGGGCGATGACGCCCGCCGCGTCGCAGTGGTCCGTGAGCAGGTCGCGGACCGCGGCGCGCAGCGCCTCCTCCTCCTCGGAGTAGAGCAGGTCGGTCATCGGGCCAGGTCCTTCCAGGCGACGTCCTTGTCGGTGCGCGGCTCGGCGGGCAGGCCCAGGACGCGTTCGGCGACGATGTTCAGCAGGATCTCGCTGGTCCCGCCCTCGATGCTGTTGCCCTTGGCGCGCAGGTAGCGGTAGCCGGCGTCGCGGCCGGTGAAGTCGACCAGTTCGGGACGGCGAAGCGTCCAGTCGTCGTACAGCAGGCCCTCCTCGCCGCGCAGTTCGACCTCCAGGCCGCTGATCTCCTGGTTGAGGCGGGCGAAGGCGAGCTTCATGCCGGAACCCTCGTATCCGGGCTGGCCGGCGGCGAGTCGCTGGCGCAGGCGCTCGGCGGTCAGCCGGGAGACCTCGGCCTCCACCCACAGCTTCAGCAGCCGCTGGTGCAGGTCGTGGGTGCGCAGTTCCGGGCGCTCGCGCCAGGTCTTCGCCAGCGGGCCGATCATGCCGCCCTCGCGGGGCAGCCGCATGCCGCCGATGGAGACGCGCTCGTTCATCAGCGTGGTCTGCGCGACCTTCCAGCCCTCGCCGACACCGCCGAGGCGGTGGGCGTCGGGGATGCGGACGCCGGTGAGGAAGACCTCGTTGAACTCGGCCTCGCCGGTGATCTGGCGCAGCGGCCGGACCTCGACGCCGGGATCGGTCATGTCGCACAGGAAATAGGTGATGCCCTGGTGCTTGGGCAGGGCCGGGTCGGTGCGCGCGATGAGGATGGCCCAGCGGGCGACATGGGCGCTGGAGGTCCACACCTTCTGCCCGTCGACCACCCAGTCCTCGCCGTCGCGGACGGCGCGGGTGCCCAGGGCGGCGAGGTCGGAGCCGGCGCCGGGCTCGCTGAACAGCTGGCACCACACCTCCTGACCGGTCCACAGGGGCCGCAGGAAGCGCCGCCGCTGCTCCTCGGCGCCGTAGCGCAGGATGGTCGGGGCGGCCATGCCCAGGCCGATGCCGATGCGGCGCGGGTCGTTGTCGGGGGCGCCGGCCGCCTCCAGTTCGGCGTCCACGACGGCTTGCAGCGCGCGCGGCGCGCCGAGCCCGCCGAGGCCCTCCGGGTAGTGCACCCAGGCGAGGCCGGCGTCGAAGCGGGCTTCCAGGAAGGTCAGCCGGTCGGTGGTGGCGGGCGGGTGGGCGGCCAGCAACTCCTGGGTGCGGCGGCGCAGTTCGGGCTCGTCGAGCCGGCTGGTCATGCGGCGGCACCGTCGCGGTGCGCGGGCAGCACGGCGACACGGCCGGTGGTGACACCGTCGGCGACCCGCTGCACGGCGGACGCGGCGCCGTCCAACGGCACCCGCTCGCTCACCAGCGGCTTGATCGCGCCCCGGGCGGCCAGTTCGGTGAGCTGCTCGTGGCAGTGCTGGACCAGCTTCGGGTTCTTGGTGTTGTACAGGCCCCAGTGCAGGCCGAGGATCGAGTAGTTCTTCACCAGCGCGTGGTTGAGCGCCGGGCTGGGGACGGCGCCGCTGGCGAAGCCCACGACCACGATCCGGCCCTCGAAGGCGACGGTCTTGGCGGACTGGGTGTAGGCCGCTCCGCCGACCGGGTCGTAGACCACGTCGGCGCCGCGGCCGCCGGTGGCCTCCTTGACGGCGGCGACGACGTCCTCGGCACGCCGGTCGACGACGACGTCGCAGCCCAGCTCACGGGCCACGGCCGCCTTGTCCGGGCCGCCGACGACGCCGATGACGGTGGCGCCGGCCGCCTTGCCCAGCTGGACGGCGGCGCTGCCGACGCCGCCCGCGGCCGCGTGCACGAGCAGTGTCTCGCCGGCCTCCAGGTGCGCCCGGCGGTGCAGCCCGAACCAGCCCGTCTGGTATCCGATGTGCAGGGCGGCCGCCTCGGCGTCGTCCAGGGCCTCGGGCGCGGGCAGCAGGGCGGCCGCGTCGGCGACCGCGTACTCGGCGAAACCGCCGTACGGCAGCGCCGGGTTGGCGATCACCCGGCGGCCGTCCTCGGTCTCGCCGCAGATCTCCACGCCCGGGGTGAACGGCAGCGGCGGCCGGACCTGGTACTGGCCCCGGCACAGCAGCGCGTCGGGGAAGTTGACGTTGGCGGCACGGACCCTCAGCAGGACCTGACCGTCGCCGGGCACGGGCCGCTCGGTCTCCGCCAGCCGCATCACCTCGCTCGGCTCGCCGTTCTCGTGCACTCGCCATGCCTGCATGCGCCGCCTCCACGGGTGACTGTTTCGTCGGACCGGGTTCGACCGCATACTAAGCGGTCGCTTGCCGATCGGGGAACCCACGAGCCGGTCGGATCGCCGGGCCGGCCGCGCGCGTCCGGGTCAGTCGTCCTCGGCGCGCCGACTGGGCCGCGCCCGTACGTGCATCCGCTCGCCCTGCGGCCCGAACAGGCTCAGGAACTCCACCGGCCCCTCCCCCGTCGACCCGAACCAGTGCGGCACGCGCGTGTCGAACTCCGCCGCCTCGCCCGGCCCGAGCACCACGTCGTGCTCGCCCAGCACCAGGCGCAGCCTGCCGGAGAGCACGTACAGCCACTCGTAGCCCTCGTGGGTGCGCGGGTCCGGTTCCAGCTCGCGCCGCGGTTCGAGCACCTTGTATGCCTGCAGGCCGCCGGGCTGGCGGGTGAGCGGCCAGTGGGTGCGGCCGCCGCGCACGATCGGTTTCCTGGCCCGCACCCGGGGGTCGTCCACCGGCGGCGCGCCGACCAGTTCGTCGAGCGGCACCTGATGGGCCTGCGCGATCGGCAGCAGCAGTTCCAGGCTGGGCTTGCGCAGGCCGGACTCCAGCCGCGAGAGGGTGGAGACGGAGATGCCGGTCGTCTCCGACAGGGCCGCCAGGGTCACGTCGCGCTCCTTGCGCAGACGCCGCAGTCTCGGTCCCACACCGGCCAGTACGTCGTCGGTACTCATGGGGACATTGCAGGTTCGGCAAAGAGGTTTGTCAATCCGGCAGTATGTCGGCGACCGTCGTGCCCGGAGGTGGTCGTCATGAACGAGAAGACCGAGAAGACCGAGAAGCACGGGATCGGGACCGACGCGTACGAAGTGGTCGTCGTCGGGGGCGGCGCGGCGGGGCTGTCCGCCGCGCTGGTCCTCGGCCGGGCCCGGCGCCGCACCCTGGTCGTCGACGCGGGCGAGCCGCGCAACGCCCCCGCCGCGCATCTGCAGGGGTTCCTGTCCCGGGACGGCATGCCGCCGGCCGAGCTGCTGGCCGTGGGCCGCGAGGAGATCGCGCGCTACGGGGTCGAGCTGGTCCGGGACCGGGCGGTGGACGCCGTACGGGACGCCGACGGGGAGTTCGACGTGACCCTGGCGGGCGGGAGCGCGGTGCACGGCCGGCACCTGGTCGTCGCGACCGGGCTCAAGGACGAGCTGCCCGGTGTGCCGGGGCTCGCCGAACGCTTCGGCCGGGACGTGCTGCACTGCCCGTACTGCCACGGCTGGGAGGTGCGCGACCAGAGCTTCGGCGTGCTGGCCACGAGCGCGCTGAGCGTGCACCAGGCGCTGATGGTGACCCAGTGGTCCAAGGACGTGACGCTGTTCCTGCACGAGGTCGCCGAGGCGGAGCTGAGCGACGACGAGCTGCGCGGACTGGCCGCCGCGGGGGTCGCCGTGGTGCCCGGGAAGGTGGCGGAGGTCGTGGTCGAGGCCGACCGGCTGACCGGGGTCCGGCTCGCGGACGGGACGGCGCACGCCCGTGAGGCGCTGTTCGTCGCGCCGCGCGCGGTGCCGCGCAACGACCTCCTGCGGCGGCTGGGCGCCGAGCTGCGCGAGACGCCGTTCGGCGCGTACCCGGAGACCGACGAGCGCGGACTGACCAGCGTTCCCGGGCTGTGGGCGGCCGGCAACGCGAGCGGCTTCGCCGAGCAGGTGGTCAACGCGGCCAGCCGGGGCTACCGGGCCGGCGCGGCGATCAACGGCGAGCTGCTGTTCGCCGACCTCGACGCGGCGGTGGCGGCGCGGAGCGGGACGGCCGGGGCGTAGCGCCGACGCGTGGCGCGCCCCGAGGACACCCGCGCCGCACACGTTGCCGGGCCGCCCGGGACCACCCGCGCCGCACACGCCGCCGGGCCGCCCCGCACCGCACGGGCGGGTGCACGCGTCGTGGGCGCGCAGGTGTGGGGCGCCCTCCCGCGGTGCACCATGACTGCATGTTGCTTGCCCGGCTGGCCCAGGTGTCCCGGGAGGTCGCGGCCACCTCGGCGCGGTCCCGGAAGACCGCCCTGCTCGCGGAGCTGTTCCGGGAGGCGGCGGCGGACGACGTGCCGATCGTCATCCCGTATCTGGCCGGACGGCTGCCGCAGGGGCGGCTCGGCGTGGGGTGGAAGGTGCTGGGACGCCGCAGCGCGCCGGCCGCCGAGCCCTCCCTCACCGTGGCCGCGGTGGACGCCCTGCTCAGCGAGCTGGGCAAGGTGACCGGACCCGGCTCGCAGGCGGAACGCACGCGTCTGGTGGGCGCGTTGATGTCCGCGGCCACCGAGGACGAACAGCGGTTCCTGCTGGGGCTGCTCACCGGCGAGGTGCGGCAGGGCGCGCTCGACGCGGTCGCCGTGGAGGGGCTGGCCCTGGCGACGGAGGCGCCGGCGGCGGACGTGCGCCGGGCGGTGATGCTCGCCGGATCGCTGCAACCGGTGGCCCGGGCGCTGCTCGCGGACGGTCCGCCCGCCCTGGAGCGGTTCCGGCTCACCGTGGGCCGCCCGGTGCTGCCGATGCTCGCGCACAGCGCCTCCTCGGTGGCCGAGGCGGTCGACAAGCTGGGCGCGTGCGCCGTGGAGGAGAAGCTGGACGGCATCCGCGTCCAGGTGCACCGCGACGGGGACACCGTACGGGTGCACACCCGCACCCTGGACGACATCACCGACCGGCTGCCCGAGGTGACGGCGGCGGCGCTGGAGCTGGCGGGCGAGCGGTTCATCCTGGACGGCGAGGTGATCTCCTTCGGCGCGGACGGCCGGCCGCGCTCCTTCCAGGAGACCGCCGGGCGCGTCGGCTCCCGGGTGGACGTGGCCACGGCCGCCGCGGCCGTCCCGGTCTCCCCCGTCTTCTTCGACGCGCTGTCGGTGGGCGACCGCGACCTGCTGGACCTGCCGTTCACCGAGCGGCACGCCGAACTGGCCCGGCTGGTGCCGGAGCCGATGCGGGTCAGGCGGGCCCTGGTCGCCGGTCCCGAGGAGGTGCGGCGGGCCGAGGACTTCCTCGCCGAGACCCTGGGACGCGGCCACGAGGGGGTGGTCGTCAAGGCGCTGGACGCCCCCTACAGCGCGGGCCGGCGCGGCGCGTCGTGGCTGAAGGTCAAGCCCGTGCACACGCTGGACCTCGTGGTCCTGGCCGCCGAGTGGGGCCACGGCCGCCGCACCGGCAGGCTGTCCAACCTGCACCTGGGCGCGCGCGCCGCCGAGGGCGGCTTCGTGATGCTCGGCAAGACGTTCAAGGGCATGACCGACACGATGCTGGCCTGGCAGACCGAACGGCTGCGGGAGCTGGCGGTCGAGGAGCGGGGCTGGGGGGTGACCGTGCGTCCGGAGCTGGTCGTCGAGATCGCCTACGACGGCCTCCAGCGCTCCACGCGCTACCCGGCCGGCGTCACCCTGCGCTTCGCCAGGGTGGTGCGCTACCGGGAGGACAAGCGCCCCGAGGAGGCGGACACCGTGGAGACGCTGCTGGCGGCACACCCGGAGGTACGGCCGTGACGGACCGGCACGACGCGCACGACCGGGGCGAGGAGGACGACCGGCACGACGCGCACGACCGCCACGGCACGCCCGGCCGGCGGGGCAGGCGCAGCGCCGGGCTGCTGCTGTTCCGCCGTACCGGCGACGACGGCCTGGAGGTGCTGCTCGCGCACATGGGCGGCCCGCTGTGGGCCCGGCGGGACGTGGGCGCCTGGACGGTGCCCAAAGGGGAGTACACCCCTGACGAGCCCGCCTGGACGGCCGCCCGCCGCGAGTTCCGGGAGGAGCTGGGGCTGCCGCCCCCGGACGGCGAGGCGGTGCCGCTGGGCGAGGTCCGGCAGGCCAACGGCAAGACCGTGACCGCCTGGGCGGTGGAGGGCGACCTCGATCCGGCGACGATCACGCCCGGCACGTTCACCATGGAATGGCCGCCGCGGTCCGGGCGGACCGCGGACTTCCCGGAGATCGACCGGGTGCAGTGGCTGGACCTCGACCGGGCGCGCGCGGTGATCGTCAAGGCGCAGGGCGCGTTTCTGGACCGGTTGGCTGAGCACTCGCGCTGAGGAGGGCCTCACGCGTTGCGGTCGCCGCCACGGCGCGCGAAGGTCGAAGCACAGCCCGCCCCCAGGGAGGTCAGTCATGTCCATCGCCACGGTGAACCCGGCCAACGGCGAGACGCTCAAGACGTACGAGGCCATGGACGAGGAGGAGATCGAGCGCCGGCTCCAGCTCGCCGAGGCCACCTTCCGTACGTACCGGACGACGTCCTTCGCCGAGCGGGCCCGCCTGCTGAACCGGGCCGCCGACCTGCTGGACGAGGACCAGGCGGAGATCGCCCGGGTGATGACCACGGAGATGGGCAAGCCCATCGCGCAGGCCCGCGCCGAGGCCGCCAAGTGCGCCAAGGCGATGCGCTGGTACGCCGAGCACGCCGAGGAGCTGCTCGCCGACGAGGAGCCGGCCGAGTCCGACGTGAAGGACTCCGGCGCCTCCCGGGCCCTGGTCCGCTACCGGCCGCTCGGCCCGGTGCTCGCGGTGATGCCCTGGAACTTCCCGCTGTGGCAGGTGGTGCGGTTCGCGGCGCCCGCGCTGATGGCCGGCAACGTCGGGCTGCTCAAGCACGCCTCCAACGTGCCGCAGACCGCGCTGTACCTGGAGGACCTGTTCCACCGGGCGGGCTTCACCGAGGGCTGTTTCCAGACGCTGCTGATCGGCTCCGGCGCGGTCGACGACGTCCTGCGCGACGAGCGGGTCAGGGCGGCCACGCTCACCGGCAGCGAGCCGGCCGGGCGGGCGGTGGCCGCCACCGCCGGCGAGATGATCAAGAAGACGGTGCTGGAGCTGGGCGGCAGCGACCCGTTCGTCGTGATGCCGTCGGCCGACGTCGACCGGGCCGCCGAGGTCGCGGTGACGGCGCGGGTGCAGAACAACGGGCAGTCGTGCATCGCCGCCAAGCGGTTCATCGTGCACACGGACGTCTACGACGCCTTCGCCGAGCGGTTCGTGGCCGGGATGAGGGTGCTGGAGGTGGGCGATCCGATGCGGGAGGAGACCGAGGTGGGTCCGCTCGCCAGCGAGCGGGGCCGGGCGGACCTGGAGGAGCTGGTCGACGACGCCCGGCGCGGCGGGGCGAGCGTGCTGTGCGGTGGCGAACGGCCCGACGGGCCCGGCTGGTACTACCCGCCGACCGTCCTGGCCGACGTCACCCGCGAGATGCGCGTCCACCGCGAGGAGGCCTTCGGTCCGGTCGCCACGCTGTACCGGGCGGCCGACCTGGACGAGGCGGTGCTGATCGCCAACGACTCGCCGTTCGGCCTGAGTTCCAACGTGTGGACGCGCGACGAGAACGAGATCGACCGGTTCGTGCGGGATCTGGAGGCGGGCGGCGTCTACGTCAACGGGATGACCGCCTCGCATCCGGCGCTGCCGTTCGGCGGTGTGAAGCGCTCGGGGTACGGGCGTGAGCTGTCCGGGCACGGAATCCGCGAGTTCTGCAACATCACCACGGTATGGCACGGGGCGTGAGCCTTCCGCGGCTACGATCGCCTTTGTGAACCGCGAAGTGACTCTCCCTCTGATCGTCGACGACCGCGGTACGCTGCAGGTGGCCGCGGCCGACGTGAGCAAGCTGCTGCGGACGGTGGGCGGCCGGTGGCTGCGCCTGGTGGAGTCCGGGCGGGACGACCTCAACGAGGACACGGTGGCCGCCCTCACCATCGAACTGGCCAAGCTCGCCGACCGCATCGACGTGGCCTGCATCGCCCACAGCAGCGGCACGACGCCGTAGGTGCGTCGATCACGAGCGTGGTTGACACGCGCGGACGCTTGATCACGGCGAAGACCTCCGGTGGGGTGGAGCCCGGGTCGCCCCGCACGACGGCCGCCGACGCCCCCCAGGGCCGTCGGCGGCCGTTCGGCTGTGCGGGCGGGGTGATCACGGTGAGCGGGGCCCGGCTCGCCGTGCATCGGCGATCAGGCGGACGGGCCGGCCGGCCGCCGTCGGCTGCGCTCCCGAGAGAACGGCCTTGACCAGGCGTTCTTCTCCCCTCGGAGCCCGCTCCGCGCCCCCTCGCGCGGCACCGCCGGCCGCCCCCGCGCCCCACCCCGCGTCGCCGGATTGGAGTAGTCCGGCGCGAGATCGTCGCTCTCCCGGGCGATCGTGGATGGACCACCCTTCTGGGTGCACCACCCTCTGACCGGGGGGCCACCGGCCTTCCGGAAGGCGAAAGCAGGCACGGCTCATGGCGACTTTGTGCAGACCTTCGGTGTCCGTTCCAGAGCACGTCATCACGATGGAGGAGACGCTCGACCTTGCGCGTTCCCACCACGCGGACCACCCGCAACTCCCGCTGGCCCTCCGGCTGATCGAGAACACCGGTGTGCGCACCCGGCACATCGTGCAGCCCATCGAGGAGACCCTGAAGCACCCGGGCTTCGAGGCGCGCAACAAGCTCTACGAGCGGGAGGCGAAGGCCCGCGTCCCCGCGGTCATCCAGCGGGCGCTCGACGACGCCGAACTCCTCACCACCGACATCGACGTGATCATCTACGTCTCGTGCACGGGCTTCATGATGCCCTCGCTGACGGCGTGGCTGATCAACGAGATGGCGTTCGACTCGACCACGCGTCAGATACCCATAGCCCAGCTGGGCTGTGCGGCGGGCGGCGCGGCGATCAACCGGGCCCACGACTTCTGCACGGCCTACCCGGACGCCAACGCGCTCATCGTGGCCTGCGAGTTCTGCTCGCTGTGCTACCAGCCCACCGACCTCGGCGTCGGCTCGCTCCTGTCCAACGGCCTGTTCGGCGACGGCATCGCCGCCGCCGTGGTGCGCGGCACCGGCGGCACCGGCGTCCGGCTGGAGCGCAACGGCTCGTACCTGATCCCCAAGACCGAGGACTGGATCGCGTACGACGTCCGGGAGACGGGCTTCCACTTCCTGCTGGACAAGCGGGTGCCCACCACGATGGAGCCGCTCGCCCCGGCCCTGCAGGACCTGGCCGGGATGCACGAGTGGGACGCGTCCGACATGGACTTCTACGTCATCCACGCGGGCGGCCCGCGCATCCTGGACGACCTCAGCAAGTTCCTGAAGGTCGAACCGCACGCGTTCCGGTTCAGCCGGTCCACGCTCACCGAGTACGGCAACATCGCCAGCGCCGTCGTGCTGGACGCGCTGCGCCGGCTGTTCGACGAGGGCGCGCCGGAGGACGGCGCGCGGGGTCTGCTCGCCGGGTTCGGTCCCGGCATCACCGCGGAGATGTCCCTCGGCAGCTGGCAGAACGGGGGCCGGTCATGAGCGAGAGCGTGCTCACCCCGGGCACCGGCACGACCCCGGCCGCCGGCCCGCCCGCGCCCGCCTGCCCGGCCGCCGGCACGGCCATGCCGCCGGTGCGGCACTGGCCGGCCCGCGACCTGGCCGGCGTCGACTTCGACCCGGTGCTGGCCGAGCTGATGGAGGAGGGTCCGGTCTCCCGGATCGAGCTGCCCAACGGCGAGGGCTGGGCGTGGCTGCTGACCCGCATGGAGGATGTGCGGCTGGTCGCCAACGACCCCCGGTTCAGCCGCGAGGCGGTCATGGACCGGCCGGTCACCCGGCTGGCGCCGCACTTCATCCCGAGCCGGGACGCGGTCGGCTTCCTGGACCCGCCCGACCACAACCGGCTGCGCCGCTCGGTCGCCCCCGCCTTCACGGCGCGGGGGGTCGAGCGGGTGCGGGAGAGCTCCCGGCGGATGCTGGACGAGATGGTCACCGAACTCATCGCGGCCGGCCCGCCCGCCGATCTCACCAGCGCGGTGCTCAGCCCGTTCCCGATCGCGGTGATCTGCGAGCTGATGGGGGTGCCCGCCGCCGACCGGCATGCCATGCACACCTGGACGCAGCTGATCCTGTCCTCCGCGCACGGCGCCGACGTCAGCGAGCGGGCCAAGCAGGAGATGGGCGCCTACTTCACGGAGCTGATCGACGCGCGCGCCGACAGCACCGAGGAGGACGTCGCCTCGCTGCTCGGCGCGGCGACGGGGCGCCGGGAGGTCACCCTGGAGGAGGCCGTGGGTCTCGCGGTGCTGCTCCAGATCGGCGGTGAGGCGGTCACCAACAACAGCGGGCAGATGCTCTACATCCTGCTGACCCGGCCCGAGCTGGCCGACCGACTCCGCGCGGACCGGGCGATCCGCCCGCAGGCGATCGACGAACTGCTGCGCTACATCCCGCACCGCAACGCGGTCGGGCTGTCCCGGATCGCGCTGGAGGACGTGGAGATCCAGGGGGTGCGGATCCGGGCGGGCGACGCGGTCTACGTGTCGTACCTGGCCGCCAACCGCGACCCCGAGGTCTTCGCCGACCCGGCGGAGATCGACTTCACGCGCTCCCCGAACCCGCACGTGGCCTTCGGCTTCGGCCCGCACTACTGTCCCGGCGGTCAGCTGGCCAGGATGGAGTCGGAGCTGCTGGTCGACGCCCTCCTGGACCGGCTGCCGGGGCTGCGGCTCGCGGTGGCCGCGGGTCAGGTGCCGTTCAAGAAGGGCGCGCTGATCCGGGGGCCCGAGGCCCTGCCCGTGACCTGGTGAGGTGCCCATGACGACCATCGAGCCACCGATCACCGCGATCGAGGTACCCCCGGCCACCGCCGCCGACGGGCTGCTCGTGCCACCGGGGCACGGCCGGGTCGTCGAGACGGCCGCGCAGCGCGTGACGTACAAGGTGACCGGCTCGCACTCGCGGACAGCCTCCACCTTCGAGGTCGAGGTGCCGCCGGGCTTCGACGTCGGCGCCCATGTGCACACGCGCAGCGAGGAGTTGTTCTACGTGCTGGAGGGCGAGCTGGACGTGCTCGCCTTCGAGCCGAGGATCCGGACTCCCGACAACTGGCAGAAGTGGGAGTCCAGTTCCGGCCGGCGCGTGGTGCGGGCCACGCCGGGCACGGTCATCGTCGTGCCCCCGGGCTGCCCGCACGCGTTCGCCAACCCCACGGAGACGGCGGCGAAGATGTTCTTCCAGGCGTCCCCGCCGCCGGACCACGAGCGGTACTTCGACGAGCTGCTGGAGATCCTGGGCAGCGGGGGGCCGCCCGACCTGGAGGCGATCGAGGCGCTGCGCAAGCGGTACGACATCGAGCAGCTGACGCCGCTCCGACACCGCTGACGGCCGGCCCGCGACACGGCCGTGCGCCCCGCCCGTGTCACGACGGGCGGGGCGCACGCGCGCGCCGTGCCGCGGCCGCGCCCTCCGGTCCGGCGGGGCCGCCGCCGCGGGCTAGCGGATCGGCTGGCCCGAGATGGTGCGGGCGATCACCAGCCGCTGGATCTCGCTGGTGCCCTCGAAGATCGTGTAGATCGCCGCGTCGCGGTGCATCCGCTCCACCGGGTACTCGCGGGTGTAGCCGTTGCCGCCCAGGATCTGGATGGCCTGCGCGGTCACCTTCTTCGCGGTCTCGCTGGCGAACAGCTTGGACATCGAGCCCTCGGCGGCGGTGAAACGCTTGCCGTTGATCGCCATCCAGGAGGCCCGCCACACCATCAGGCGCGCCGCGTCGACGGAGGTGGCCATGTCGGCGAGCTGGAAGGCGACGCCCTGGTTGTCGATGATCGGCCGGCCGAACTGCTCGCGGGTCTTGGCGTAGTCGAGGGCGACCTCGTAGGCGGCGCGGGCGGTGCCGACCGCCATGGCGCCGACGGCCGGGCGGGACGCCTCGAAAGTGGCCATCGCGGCGTTCTTCACACGCTCGCCGCCCTTCCTGGCCTTCTCGCGGGCGCGGGCGAGGCGCTCGTCCAGCTTCTCCTTGCCGCCGAGCAGGCAGGAGCCGGGGACGCGCACGTTGTCGAGGATGACCTCGGCGGTGTGCGAGGCGCGGATGCCGTGCTTCTTGAACTTCTGGCCCTGGGAGCAGCCCGGCGTGTTCGGCGGGACGATGAAGGAGGCGTGGCCCTTGGAGCCCAGCTCGGGGTCGACGGAGGCGACGACGACGTGGACGTTGGCGATGCCGCCGTTGGTCGCCCAGGTCTTGGTGCCGTTGATCACCCACTCGTCCTTGGCCTCGTCGTAGACGGCGCGGGTGCGCATGGAGGCCACGTCGGAGCCGGCGTCGGGCTCGGAGGAGCAGAAGGCGGCGACCTTCACGTCGCTGGCGTCGCCGTACATCTGCGGGATCCAGGTGCCGATCTGCTCCTCGGTGCCGTTGGCGAGGACGCCGACGGCGGCCAGGCCGGTGCCGACGATCGACAGGGCGATGCCGGCGTCGCCCCAGAACAGCTCCTCCATGGCCATCGGGATGCCGAGGCCCGTGGAGTCGAAGTACTGCTGGGCGTAGAAGTCGAGGGAGTAGATGCCGACCTTGGCGGCCTCCTGGATGACCGGCCAGGGAGTCTCCTCACGCTCGTCCCATTCGGCGGCCGCGGGCCGTATGACGTCGGCGGCGAAGCCGTGCAGCCAGTCCCGGACCTCCTTCTGTTCGTCGTTGAGCTCCATGGTGAACTCGGCCATGTCCCCTCCAGCGGCGCACAGGCGTGTTACTTGCGGTAACCGTACTGTGTTACCGACCAGTAGGAAAAGTCAAGTCGCCCGGTACCCTCGGCAGCCCGTTCGATGCCGCCGCCCCGGTCAGTGTTAGTTTGCGCAGGCGTCACCGAATCAGCACGGGTGGGGAGAGCTCATGGACACCACGCAGCGGACCGAGCAGCAGCGGTCCGCCGACCGCCGACGGCGCGAGCTGCTGGAGGCCGCCGACCGGGTGGTGCTGCGCGACGGCCCGCAGGCGTCGATGAACGCCATCGCCGCCGAGGCCGGCATCACCAAGCCGATCCTCTACCGCCACTTCGGCGACAAGGGCGGACTGTACGCCGCCCTCGCCCAGCGGCACACCGACGCCCTGCTCGACTCGCTGCGTGCCGCGCTGGACGCGCCGGCCGAGCGGCGCGAGCGGGTCGAGTCGACGCTGGACACCTATCTGGCGGCCATAGAGGCCCGCCCGCAGGTGTACCGGTTCCTGATGCACCCGGCGGAGGGCGGCCAGGGCGGCGACCAGGGCTTCGACGTCGGCAAGCACTCCGCGCCGCTGCTGCGCCGGATGGGCGAGGAGCTGGCCCAGGTCGTCGAGGAGCGGCTCGACCTCGGGCCGGGCACCCAGCAGCTGGCCCGGGTCTGGGGCCACGGCATCGTCGGCATGATGCACGCGGCCGGCGACTGGTGGCTGGGCGAGCGCCCCTGCTCGCGCGCGGAACTGGTCCGCAGCCTCGCCGACCTGCTGTGGGGACGCCTCGCGGCGGCCGGCGACAGGGCCGGCGGCCCCGGGTTCTGAGACCCCGTCCAGACTCCCCGCCCCGGCGCCGCGGCCCCCGCGGCGAAGACGGCGAGGACGGCGAGGCCGGCGAGGACTCAGCCGCCGCGATTCCAGGGCGCCCGTGCCGCCCGCCCGAGCACTCTGCGCCGCCGCCAGCCCGTGAGATGGTCCACATACAGGCGGCCGTCCAGGTGGTCGCACTCGTGCTGCAGACACCTGGCGAAGAACCCGGTGCCCTCCACCGTGACCGGCTCCCCGGCCGCCGTGAACCCCTCGACGACCGCGCGGTCGTGGCGCTCGACGCCCGCCTCGATGCCCGGCAGCGACAGACAGCCCTCCGGACCGCGGAAGAGCAGTCCGTCGGCGGTCACCAGCCGCGGGTTCACCAGGTGCCCCAGATGCCGTACGTCCTCGTCGTCCGGGCAGTCGTAGACGAACACCCGCAGGTCCGCGCCCACCTGGTTGGCGGCCAGTCCGACGCCCCGGGCGGCGTACATCGTCGCGAACAAGTCCTCCACGAGCGCGGCCAGTTCGGGGCCGAAGTCGGTGACCTCGCGGCAGGGCGCCGCCAGGGCCGCGTCGCCGAGGCAGGTGAGGGGCCGTACGCGCCCGCGGGCGCCCGGGATCGAGCCGTTTCGCATGGCGGCAAGGGTACGGTCCTGGTGAACGCGCGAAGGGCGCGCGGGCGCCGCGACCGTGCCGGGGTTCAGGAGCACCGGCGGATCTCGATAGGCTGAGGTCCACACCACGTTGCCGGATGGCTCAGGCGCGGCGCGTACGCAAGGAGGATCGAGAACTGATGGCAGGCAACTCGGACCCGCTCACGCCGCGGGCCAAGCTGGCCGTGACCGCGGGCAAGGCGGTCGCGGCGGCATCGCGCGCCGCGGGGCGCGGCAGCGGTTCGGTGATCGGGGGCCGGGTGGCGCTCAAGCTCGACCCCGACCTGCTGGCCCGGCTCGCGCAGAACCTGGACGTCGTCCTGGTGTCGGCGACCAACGGCAAGACGACCACGACCCGGCTCATCGCCGAGGCGCTGCGGGCGGCCGGCCCGGTGGTCTCCAACGCGCTCGGCGCGAACATGCCGGCGGGCATCACCTCGGCGCTGGCGGGCGGCTCGGAAGCGAAGTTCGCGGTCATAGAGGTCGACGAGAAGTACCTCGCGGGCGTGGCCCGCGACACCGACCCCAAGTGCATCGCGCTGCTCAACCTCTCCCGCGACCAGCTGGACCGGGCCGCCGAGACCCGGATGCTCGCGGAGCACTGGCGCGAGGGCCTGGCCGGCTCCAAGGCCGTGGTGGTCGCCAACTGCGACGACCCGCTGGTCGTGTGGGCGGCGTCCTCCTCCCCCAACGTCATCTGGGTGGCGGCCGGGCAGATGTGGAAGGACGACGCCTGGTCGTGCCCGTCGTGCGGCGGCGTCATGCAGCGCCCGGGCGACGACTGGTACTGCAACGAGTGCGGTTTCCGCCGGCCCACGCCCAGCTGGGCGCTCTCCGGCGACCACGTGCTGGACCCGCACGGCTCGGCCTGGCCGATCCACCTCCAGCTGCCGGGCCGCGCCAACAAGGCCAACGCCGCCTCGTCCGCGGCCGTGGCCGCCGTCTTCGGGGTGCCGCCGCAGGTCGCCCTGGAGCGGATGTACCAGGTGCAGGCGGTGGCCGGCCGCTACGACGTCGTGCAGTTCATGAACCGCGACCTGCGGCTGCTGCTGGCGAAGAACCCGGCCGGCTGGCTGGAGACGTTCTCGCTGATCGACCCGCCGCCCACCCCGGTGATCCTCTCGGTGAACGCGCGCGGCGCGGACGGCACCGACACCTCGTGGCTGTGGGACGTCGACTACACCCGGCTGACCGGCCACCCCCTCTTCGTGATCGGCGACCGCAAGCTGGACCTCGCGGTGCGCCTGGAGGTCGCGAACCAGCACTTCCAGGTCTGCGAGAGCGTCGACCAGGCGGTGCAGCAGGCGCCGCCCGGCCGGATCGAGGTCATCGCCAACTACACCGCGTTCCAGGACCTGCGCCGCCGCGTCGGCAACTGACCACGAAGGACGATCACTTCATGAGCGACAACCAACTGCGGCTGGTGTGGATCTATCCGGACCTGCTCAGCACCTACGGCGACCAGGGCAACGCGCTCGTCGTGGAGCGCCGGGCCCGGCAGCGCGGCCTGGACGTGGCCCGGCTCGACGTGCGCAGCGACCAGCCGATCCCGACCTCCGGCGACATCTACCTGATCGGCGGCGGCGAGGACCGGCCGCAGCGGCTGGCGGCGGAGCGGCTGCGCCGCGACGGGCATCTGTACCAGGCCGTGCAGAACGGCGCGATCGTGTTCTCGGTCTGCGCCGGCTACCAGATCCTCGGCCACGAGTTCGTCAACGACCTCGGCCAGCGCGAGCCGGGTCTCGGCCTGCTCGACGTGGTGTCGGTGCGCGGTGAGGGCGAGCGGTGCGTCGGCGACGTGCTGGGCGACATCGACCCGCGGCTCGGGCTGCCGCCGCTGACCGGGTTCGAGAACCACCAGGGCGTCACCCACCTCGGCCCCACCGCCCGCCCGTTCGCCCAGGTCCGCGTCGGCCGGGGCAACGGCACCGGCGACGGCACGGAGGGCGCGTACAACGACACCGTCTTCGGCACGTACATGCACGGCCCCGTGCTCGCCCGCAACCCGCAGATCGCCGATCTGCTGCTGAAGCTGGCGCTGGACGTCAACGCGCTGCCGCCGACCGACGACCACTGGTACGAGGCGCTGCGCGGCGAGCGCATCGCGGCGGCGCAGCAGCCCGCCTAGGCGCCCGGCCCGGCGGCGGTCCGCGCGGCGGGAAGCGGCCCGAAACGGTTCTTCTCCACCGCCGCCGCCCCGGGCCGCGCCCGCGTGTTCACCGGCCCGTCAGCACGCGGCGACCAGCCCGTCTGACGGGCCTTCCGCACAGGTGAGCGGCCCCGTCCAGCAGGCGGACGCACCCTTAGGGCGGCCCCCCTGCTGCCGTTAGGGTGGCGGGGATCGAGCCGGACAGCGCGGTCCGGTCCCGTGCCCATGTGGAGAAGGTTGTTCGGGCTATGCGCATTGGTGTCCTCACGTCCGGCGGCGACTGCCCCGGCCTGAACGCCGTCATCCGGTCCGTCGTGCACCGTGCGGTCGCCGACCACGGCGACGAGGTCATCGGCTTCCGGGACGGCTGGAAGGGCCTCCTGGAGTGCGACTACCTCAAGCTCGACCTCGACGCCGTCGGCGGCATCCTGGCCCGCGGCGGCACCATCCTCGGCTCCTCCCGGGTCCGTCCCGAGCACCTGCGCGACGGGGTGGAGCGGGCCCGGGGGCATGTGCGGGAGCTGGGCCTCGACGCGATCATCCCGATCGGCGGTGAGGGCACCCTGAAGGCGGCCCGGCTGCTGTCGGACAACGGCCTGCCCATCGTGGGCGTGCCGAAGACCATCGACAACGACATCGCCGTCACCGACGTCACCTTCGGCTTCGACACCGCCGTGACCGTCGCCACCGAGGCGCTGGACCGGCTGAAGACCACCGCCGAGTCGCACCAGCGGGTGCTGATCGTGGAGGTCATGGGCCGGCACACCGGCTGGATCGCGCTCCAGTCCGGCATGGCGGCCGGCGCGCACGCCGTGGTCGTGCCCGAGCGCCCCTTCGACATCGAGGAGCTGGCGAAGAAGGTCGGCGAGCGGTTCGCGGCCGGCAAGCGGTTCGCGATCGTCGTCGCGGCGGAGGGCGCCAAGCCGCTGCCCGGCACCATGGACTTCGACGAGGGCGGCAAGGACGTCTACGGCCACGAGCGGTTCGCGGGCATCGCCCGGCAGCTCTCGGTCGAGCTGGAGGAGCGCCTGGGCAAGGAGGCCCGGCCGGTCATCCTGGGGCACGTCCAGCGCGGCGGCACCCCGACGGCGTACGACAGGGTGCTGGCGACCCGGTTCGGCTGGCACGCGGTGGAGGCCGTGCACCGCGGGGAGTTCGGCCGGATGACCGCGCTGCGCGGCACCGACGTCGTGATGGTGTCGCTGGCCGAGGCCGTGGAGACCCTCAAGACGGTGCCCGCCGACCGGTACGCCGAGGCGGAGTGCGTGCTGTAGGGCCTGTCCGGCGGATCATGTCGCAGGTGAGCGACGGTCCCGGATCGACCGGGCGAGCGGGGCTTGGTGCGTCCATGTGCAAGGCGGAGGAGGGCGTCGACGCGGAGCGTCGGCAACCGACGACAACGCCGCAGATGGGCGTGGCAAGCCCCGCGTCTGCGACGTGATCCGCCGGACAGGCCCTTAGGACACGTGCGGGTATGAGCCGCCCCCGGTCGCGAGCGCGGCCGGGGGCGGCTCTAGTCTGGGTCCGGACAGACAGAGCACAACCCCCACGAATCAGGAGCCGGCGGATGGATCACAGCGGGCACGGCATGACCATGGATCTGCCGCCGTTCACGCTGGGACGCGGCTTGGAGTGGTCCACGGATCCGTTCTTCCTCGTCGCCTGCCTGCTCGGGCTCGCCCTGTACGGCTGGGGCGTGGTGCGGCTGCGGCGGCGCGGCGACTCCTGGCCGGTGGGCCGGACGATCGCGTACGTCGTCGGCGTGCTGACCGTGCTGCTGGTGATGTGCACCGGGCTGAACGACTACGGCATGGTCATGTTCAGCGTGCACATGGTGCAGCACATGGTGATCAGCATGCTGTCGCCGATCCTGATCCTGCTGGGCGCGCCGGTCACCCTGGCGCTGCGGGCGCTGCCGGTGGCGGGCCGGGGCCGCAAGGGGCCGCGCGAACTGCTGCTGGCCCTGCTGCACAGCCGCTACATGCGGATCGTCACGCACCCGGCGTTCACCATCCCGATGTTCGTGGCGAGCCTGTACGCGCTCTACTTCACCCCGCTGTTCGACTTCCTGATGGGGTCGCGGGCGGGGCACATCGCGATGATGGTGCACTTCCTCGCGGTCGGCGTGGCGTTCTTCTGGCCGATCATGGGCGTCGACCCGGGCCCGCACCGGCCTGGCTATCTGATGCGGATGCTGGAGCTGTTCGCGGGGATGCCGTTCCACGCGTTCTTCGGCATCGCGCTGATGATGGGCTCCACCCCCATGGTGAAGACCTTCGAGAACCCGCCCGCCTCGCTCGGCATCGACGCGCTGGCCGATCAGAGCGCGGCCGGCGGCATCGCCTGGGCGTTCAGCGAGGTGCCCTCGGTGCTGGTGCTGCTGGCGCTGCTGTTCCAGTGGTACCGCTCCGAGCAGCGGCAGGCCAAGCGCAAGGACCGGGCCGCCGACCGCGACGGCGACAAGGAGCTGGCGGCCTACAACGCCTACCTGGCCTCGCTCAACGCGCGCGGGAACTGACCTCCCGGCGCGTTCCGCTTGCCGCACTCCCGGCGCCCGGAGGGTGAAACGGGGGCACCATGGTGGGGAAGCGGACGTGAGGAGGGGTGTCGTGATGCCCGGTTCGACGGACGGTTCCACGAGAGCCATGGGAGTGCTCACCGTGGGCGCGCTGGTGGTGGTGTCGGCCTACTCGGTGGCGATGGGCGCCAACGGGTGGCTGTGGTTCGGGTGGGTCGTGCTGGGCCTGGTGACGCTGGGCATGGTGGTCACCCACGGGACGTGAGGCGGCTCAGTCGCCGGTGAGGTTCCCGAGCCGCCCGGCCGAGTGCACGCCGGGCTGGTACTTGGGCAGCCGGACGGTGATCCGCATTCCGGCGCCGGGCGCGGTCTCCAGGACGAGACCGTGGTCGTCGCCGTACACCTGGCGCAGCCGGTCGTCGACGTTGGACAGGCCGATGCCGCCGGAGGGGCTCTCCTCGCCGGCCAGGATGCGGCGCAGCAGCCGCGGGTCCATGCCGGCGCCGTCGTCCTCGATGACGACCAGCGCCTCGGCGCCCGCGTCGCGTGCGGTGATGCGGATGCGGCAGGTGCCGGTCTTGCCCTCCAGGCCGTGTTTGACGGCGTTCTCCACCAGCGGTTGCAGGCACAGGAAGGGCAGGGCGACCGGCAGGACCTCGGGGGCGATCTGGAGCGTCACCGCGAGGCGGTCGCCGAAGCGGGCCCGCACCAGCGAGAGGTAGTGCTCGATGGCGTGGAGTTCGTCGGCGAGCGTGGTGAAGTCGCCGTGCCGGCGGAACGAGTAGCGGGTGAAGTCGGCGAACTCCAGCAGCAGCTCGCGGGCGCGCTCGGGGTCGGTGCGCACGAACGAGGCGATCACCGCGAGCGAGTTGAAGACGAAGTGCGGGGAGATCTGGGCGCGCAGGGCCTTGATCTCGGCCTCGATCAGCCGGGTGCGGGAGCGGTCGAGGTCGGCCAGTTCCAGCTGGACGGAGACGAAGCGGGCGACCTCGGCGGCGGCGCGGACCAGGACGGCGGACTCGCCCGGCGCGCAGGCGACCAGGGCGCCGTGCACGCGGTCGTCCACGGTGAGCGGGGCGACGACCGCCCAGCGCACCGGGCAGCCGGGGATGCCGCAGTCGATGCGGAACGCCTCGCCGCGGCCGGTGTCCAGCGGGCCGGCCAGCCGTTCCATGATCGCGTCGCGGTGGTGGGCGCCGACGCCGTCCCAGGCCAGGACCCGCCGGTCGTCGGTGAGGCACAGCGCGTCGGTGCCGAGCAGGGAGCGCAGTCGGCGGGCCGACCTGCGGGCGGTCTCCTCGGTGAGTCCGGCGCGCAGCGGGGGCGCGGCCAGGGAGGCGGTGTGCAGGGTGCGGAAGGTGGCGTGCTCGACGGGGGTGCCCAGGCCGTCGAGGCCGGGCGGGCGGGCGGTGCGCCGCCCGAGCCAGAACCCGGTGGCCAGCAGCGGCAGGACGGCCACGCACAGTCCGGCGAGGAAGCCGCTCATGCCCCGGCCTCCGCGCCGAGTTCCTCGGGCAGGTGGAAGCGGGCCAGGACGGCCTCCGTTCCCGCGGGCACCTTGCCGGGGGTGGCGAGGGAGACCAGCACCATGGTGAGGAAGCCGAGCGGCACCGACCACAGGGCGGGCCAGGCGAGCAGCGCGTGCAGCGGCCCGCCGCCGGCGAGGCCCGCCATCGTCGCGGTGACGGCGGCGAACGCGGCGCCGCCGCCCACGAGCATGCCGGCGGCGGCGCCGGGCGGGGTGAGCCGGCGCCACCAGATGCCGAGGACGAGCAGCGGGCAGAAGGAGGAGGCGGAGACGGCGAAGGCGAGGCCGACCGCGTCGGCGACGGGCAGCGAGCCGACCAGGGCGCTCCCGGCCAGCGGAACGGCCATCGCGAGCGCGGTGCCCAGCCGGAAGTGCCGTACGCCGCGTGCGGGCAGGTGGCCGCGCGAGGGCAGCACGTCCTGGGTGAGCACGCCGGCCACCGCCATGGTGAGGCCGGAGGCGGTGGACAGGAACGCGGCGAAGGCGCCGCCGGCGACGAGCGCGCCCAGCAGGTCGCCGCCGAGGCCGCCGAGCACCCGGTCGGGCAGCAGCAGGACGGCGGCGTCGGCGTTGCCGGTGAGGGTCAGCTCGGGGGCGTAGAGCCGGCCGAGGGCGCCGTAGAGGGGCGGCAGCAGGTAGAAGGCGCCGAGCAGGCCGAGGACGGCGACGGTGGTGCGGCGGGCGGCGACGCCGTGCGGGCTGGTGTAGAAGCGGACGACGACGTGCGGCAGGCCCATGGTGCCGAGGAAGGTGGCGAGGATGAGTCCGTAGGTGGCGTACAGCGGGCGTTCCTCGCGGCCGGTGGCGAGGGAGGCGGACATGCCGCCGGTGCCGCGGCGGTCGGCCTCGGGGACGGCGGTGCCGGCGGCGAAGGTCAGGCGGGTGCCGCGTGCGACGCGGTGGGGGCCGGCGGGCAGGGTGACGGGCCGGCCGTGCAGGGCGCGGCCGTCGACGGCGCCGCTGACGGTGACGGTGAGCGGGCTGTCGAGCCGCAGGTCGAGGGTGGCGTCGACGCGGACGGTGCGCTGTTCGCGGAAGGCGGCCGGTTCGGCGAAGGCGCGGCGGGGTGCGCCGTCGCCCTGCCAGGCCAGGGCGAGGAAGAGCACGGGGACCAGCAGGGCGGTCAGTTTCAGCCAGTACTGGAAGGCCTGCACGAAGGTGATGCTGCGCATGCCGCCGGCGGCGACGGTGGCGACCACGACGACGGCGACGACGATCCCGCCGAGCGCGTCGGGCGCCCCGGTGAGCACGGCCAGGGTCAGGCCCGCGCCCTGGAGCTGGGGCAGCAGGTAGAGCCAGCCGACGCCGACGACGAAGCCGCCCGCGAGCCGGCGCACGCCCTGGGAGGCGAGCCGGGCCTCGGCGAAGTCGGGCAGCGTGTAGGCGCCGGAGCGGCGCAGCGGGGCGGCGACGAACAGCAGCAGGACGAGGTGGCCGGCGGTGTAGCCGACCGGGTACCAGAGCATGTCGGGGCCCTGGACGAGGACCAGTCCGGCGATGCCGAGGAAGGAGGCGGCGGAGAGGTACTCGCCGCTGATGGCGGCGGCGTTCAGGCGCGGTCCCACGGTGCGGGAGGCGACGTAGAAGTCGGAGGTGGTGCGGGAGACGCGCAGGCCGAAGGCGCCGACCAGGACGGTGGCGACGACGACGAGGGCGAGCGCGGGGACGGTGTAGGCGGAGTTCACGTGCGGGCGGCCTCAGCGGTCCTCGACGAGCCGGACGAAGTCGCGTTCGTTGCGTTCGGCGCGGCGCACGTACCAGCGGGCGAGCAGGACGAGGGGGGCGTAGAGGCAGAAGCCGAGGACCGCCCACTTCAGGCGGCGGGCCTCCGGGGCGGCGGCGAAGACCAGCGGCAGCGGGCCCACCAGCAGGACGAGGACCGCGAACGCCGCGAGGGCGGTGCGCAGTTGGCTGCGCATGAGGGAGCGGACGTAGGTGTGGCCGAGGGTGGTCTGCTCGTCGATCTCGGTGCGCGGCCGGTAGGGGCTCGGGGCCCGGCGGGCGCGGCGGGGCGGTCCGGTGACGACGACCCGGCGTTCGGTGGCGTCCTGCGGCATGGCGTACTTCTCCTAGCGCGCGGTGCGGCGCATCAGCAGGTCCCGCAGTTCGCGTGCGTGGCGGCGGCTGACCTGGAGTTTCGCGCCGCCGGCCAGCACGCTCACCGAGCCGGCGTCCAGGCGCAGTTCGCCGATGTGGCGCAGGGCGACCAGGTGGCGGCGGTGGATGCGGACGAAGCCGCGTCCGCGCCAGCGTTCCTCCAGGGCGGACAGCGGGATGCGGACGAGGTGGGCGCCGTTGGCGGTGTGCAGGCGGGCGTAGTCGCCGCGCGCCTCGACGTGGGTGATGTCGTCGACGGCGACGAAGCGGGTGACGCCGCCGAGTTCGACGGGGACGTGGTCGGGGTCGGGTCCGCTCACCGGTATCCCGGTTGCGGCGGGGCGCAGTTGGTCGGCGCGGCGCACCGCCTCGGCCAGGCGTTCGCGGCGCACGGGTTTGAGCACGTAGTCGACGGCCTTGAGGTCGAACGCCTGCACGGCGAAGTCCTCGTGGGCGGTGACGAACACGATCAGCGGCGGTGCGGCGAAGCCGGTGAGCAGCCGGGCCAGGTCGAGTCCGTCGAGGCCGGGCATCTGGATGTCGAGGAAGACCACGTCGACGGCGTCGGGCCCGTCCGGGCCCGAGGCGAGCGCCCGGTTGATGCGGCGCAGCGCCTCGGTGGCGTCGCCGGCCCCTTCGGCGGCGGTGACGCGGGGGTCGGCGTTGAGGAGGTAGAGCAGTTCCTCCAGCGAGGGGCGTTCGTCGTCGACGGCGAGGGCGCGCAGCATGAAGGTGGAGTGTAGGGGCGAAAGCCCCGCCTGGACATGTGCCGGGCACGGGCGTTCGCGCTGGATACAGTGCCGCCATGAGCAGCAGGCCCGCCCCGTTCGACGACCTCGACCGGAAGATCCTCACCGCCCTGATGGCGAACGCCCGTACGAGTTTCGCGGAGATCGGCGCGGTGGTCGGCCTGTCGGCGACGGCCGTGAAGCGGCGGGTGGACCGGCTGCGCGAGGCGGGGGTGATCACCGGGTTCACGGCCACGGTGAAGCCGTCGGCGATGGGCTGGCGCACGGAGGCGTACGTGGAGGTGTACTGCGAGGGTGCGGCGCCGCCGCGGCGGCTGGCGGAGGTGGTGCGCAACCATCCGGAGATCACGGCGGCGATGACGGTGACCGGCGGCGCGGACGCGCTGCTGCATGTGCGGGCGCGGGACGTGGAGCACTTCGAGGAGGTGCTGGAGCGGATCCGCGTGGAGCCGTTCATCCGCAAGACGATCAGCGTGATGGTGCTCTCCCATCTGCTGCCGGACAGTCCGGAGGCCGGCGCCAGCCATCCGCCGCCGCCGTGACGCAGCGCTCGTGCGCGCGCGCCGGTGAAGACGCAGCGATACTGCTCCAACACGCAGGGTTCGTTCCTTGTCGTGCGTACCGGCCGCTTCCTACCGTGGTGTCAACCCTCAGTCGACACCCGGGAACGGAGAGACCCTCTGTGTCCGAGACACGTGTGCCGCGCCGGCGGCGCCTCCTCGTCTGCGAACCCAGACACTTCGCCGTGCAGTACGCGATCAACCCCTGGATGCGGCCGGACCGTCCGGTGGACGTGCCGCTCGCCCAGGCCCAGTGGCGGGCGCTGATCGACGCCTATCGCGCCCACGGTCACACCGTGGAGACCGTGGAACCCGTGCCCGGCCTGCCGGACATGGTCTTCGCCGCCAACGCGGCCGTCGTCGTCGGCGGGCGCGTCTTCGGCTCCCTGTTCAAGGCGCCCGAGCGGCGCCCGGAGTCGGTCCCCTACGACACCTGGTTCAAGTCGGCCGGCTTCGACGTCCACCGCCCCGAAGCGGTGTGCGAGGGCGAGGGCGACTTCGTCCCGGCCGGCCGCTGGATCCTGGCCGGCACCGGCTTCCGCACCACCCGACAGGCCCATCGCGAGGCGCAGGAGTTCCTGGGCGTCCCGGTGATCGCGCTGACCCTGGTGGACCCGTACTTCTACCACCTGGACACGGCGCTGTTCGTCCTGGACGACGGGACCGGCGCGACCGGCCAGAACGGCGGGACCGGCGGGAACATCGCCTACTACCCGGAGGCGTTCTCGCCCGGCAGCCGCGAGGTGCTGGCCCGGCTCTATCCGGACGCGGTGATCGCCACCCGCGAGGACGCGCTGGCCTTCGGGCTGAACTCCGTCTCCGACGGCCGCCACGTGTTCGTCTCCCCCGGTGCGACGGCGCTCGCCGAGCAGCTGGCGCACCATGGATATCTGCCCGTCCCCGTCGACCTGTCCGAGTTCCACAAGGCGGGCGGCGGCATCAAGTGCTGCACCCAGGAGATCCGCTCATGACCGCACCCGCACGCGCCCGTACCTCCGACGAGCTGATCCGCGCCGAGCAGCCGGTGCTCGCGCACAACTACCATCCGCTGCCGGTGGTGGTCGCCCACGCGGAGGGCGCCTGGGTGGAGGACGTGGAGGGCCGCCGCTACCTGGACATGCTGGCCGGCTACTCGGCGCTGAACTTCGGCCACCGTCATCCGGCGCTGATCGAGGCGGCGCACCGCCAGCTCGACCGGCTCACGCTGACCTCGCGCGCCTTCCACAACGACCAGCTGGCCGGGTTCGCCGAGCGGCTGGCGCGGCTGACCGGCCAGGACATGGTGCTGCCGATGAACACCGGCGCGGAGGCGGTGGAGAGCGGCATCAAGGTCGCCCGCAAGTGGGCGTACGACGTCAAGGGGGTGCCCGCCGACCGGGCGACGATCGTGGTGGCGGCGGACAACTTCCACGGCCGTACCACGACGATCGTCAGCTTCTCCACGGACGAGACGGCGCGCTCCGGCTTCGGGCCGTTCACGCCGGGCTTCCGGATCGTCCCCTACAACGACCTCGCGGCCCTGGAGGCGGCCGTCGACGAGACGACGGCGGCCGTGCTGATCGAGCCCGTCCAGGGCGAGGCCGGAGTGATCGTCCCGGACGACGGCTATCTCGCCGGGGTGCGGGAGCTGACCCGGCGGGCGGGCTGCCTGTTCGTCGCGGACGAGATCCAGTCGGGCCTCGGCCGCACCGGGCGCACGCTCGCCGTCGAGCACGAGGACGTGGTGCCGGACCTCGTGCTGCTGGGCAAGGCGCTGGGCGGCGGGATCGTGCCGGTGTCGGCGGTGGTGGGCCGCCGGGAGGTGCTCGGCGTGCTGCATCCGGGCGAGCACGGTTCGACCTTCGGCGGCAACCCGCTGGCCGCCGCGGTCGGCACGGCGGTGGTCGAGTTGCTGGAGACGGGCGAGTTCCAGCGCCGGGCCGCCGAGCTGGGGGGCGTGCTGCGCGAGGGGCTGACCGATCTGGTCGGCCGGGGCGTGGTCGGCTTCCGCTCGCGCGGGCTGTGGGCGGGCGTGGACGTGGACCCGGCCCTCGGCACCGGCCGGGAGATCAGCGAGCGCCTGATGCGGGAGGGCGTCCTCGCCAAGGACACCCACGGCTCGACGATCCGACTGGCCCCGCCGTTGACGATCACGGAGGCGGAACTCCGCTCGGCCCTGGCCGTCCTGGCGGGGGCGCTGGCCGTCTGAGCGCGGCCGCCGCGGGGCCGCCCGGACGGCGGCCCCGTACGCCCACCGGGGGCGTCCCGACGCGGGACGCCCCCGGCGCCGCGCGGACCGGCGGGCCTACTGGTTGGACTTGGCCGCGCTGATGTCCCCGAGGGCGGAGTCGGGGTCACGCTCGATGGCGAGGTCGCCGATGGAGACGATGCCCACGGCGTGTCCGTGGTCGACGACCGGCATCCGGCGCACGGAGTGCTCGCGCATCAGCCGCACGGCCTGGTCGACGTCGTCGTCGGGGGTGATGGTGACGATGTCGTCGCTGCAAGCCGAGGCGACGGTGCGCTGTTCCTGGTCGCCGCCCTCGGCGAGCGAACGCACCACCAGGTCACGGTCGCTGACCAGGCCGCGCAGCTCGTCGCCCTCGGTCACCAGGACGATCCCGATGTCCTCGTCGCGCATCTTCTGGGCGACCGCCGTCACCGACGTCTGCGGCTCCACCGTCACCAGGTGGCTGGTCATGATGTCGCGTACGTGCTGAGCCATGACGCCTCCCTTCGTCAGGGTCCTGCGGTGCCGTTCACCGCTCTGCGTGGCGCCGGGTACCCGGGGCGGGCGATGCCGCACCCGACATACGGAACGGAACATTCCGTTCGGGTGGCCGGATGCGGGTACCCGACCGCGAGACGGCACTTCCTGAGGAGATGACTCCCATGCTGCTCATCGGCCTGCTCCTCCTCGCGGCCACCGCCGCGTTCGTCGTTCTGGCCATCGCAAGCAACATCTCCGGCGGGCCCGGCTACCCGGTGTCGATGTTCGGCAACCACATCGCCACCATGAGCCCCCTCGCCCTCTTCAGCGCCGGGCTCGCCCTGGCCCTGATCTTCTGTCTGGGGGCGCTCCTCTTCCTGGGCACCGCCAACCACCGCCGGCGCACCCACAAGGTGGCGCGGAACTACGGCCGTACGGGCGGCGGGCCGGTGGACGACACGACCCGCCCGGACGACCGCCGCTATCCCTGACCGCCCCGGTCAGTGGTAGGCGTGCACCACCGCGTGGCCCCTGCCCCGGCCGATCATCCACCGGTTGACGGGAGTGGTCAGCACGAAGGCCAGGGCGAGGGAGAGCACCAGTGAGATCCAGAACAGGGCGTCGGCGAGACCGGCGTCCATCGCTCCGGGGACGCCCACCATCACCGTGTTGTCGATCAGTTCCATCACCGCGATGGAGACCGTGTCGGCGGCGAGGGCCACCTTCAGCGCCTGCCGCGGGGCGAGCCCGGCGCGCAGCACTCCGCGCATGGTCAGCGCGTAGCCGAAGACGAAGGCCAGCGCGATCGAGACGACGACCGTGGCCGCGTTGTGCAGTCCGGCGGCCGTGCCGATGATCATGCCGAGCACCTCGCCGACGGCGCAGCCGGTCAGGCAGTGCAGCGTGGCCTGCGCGGCCATGCGCCAGGAGACGCCCGCCGGGGCGTGGTCGTGCCCGCCGTGGTGGTGACCTTCGTGGTGGGGTTCACCGTGGCGGTGCGCCGGGTGTGTCATCGTCGCTCTCCCCTTGCTGATGAGGCTTCGCCGGACTCGAACAACATACCCCCTGGGGGTATTCCGGAGCCAGGACCCCGGATGAGGGACCCCCTTCGGGGCAGCCCGGACCGGGCGGCTGCCCCGAAGGGGGATTCACGCGGGGAGGAGACCGGCGGACTCCTACCGCTCGCCGAGCGTCTTCTTCATGCCGGCGATCTCGGCCGACTGCGAGGCGACGATCGACTTCGCCAGCGCCGTGGCCGGGCCGTAGGCGCCCTTGGCCTGCTCGGTGCGCGCCATGTCGAGGGCGCCCTCGTGGTGGCCGACCATCATCCGCAGGAACGCCCGGTCGAAGGCGTCACCGGACGCCTTCGCCAGCCCGCTCATCTCGGCGTCCGACATCATGCCGGGCATGCCGGTCGTGCCGGCCGCTCCGGACGCCGACGGGGCGGAGTGGCCCGAGCCGGAGTGGTCCATGCCCGGCATGTCCGTCATCGCTGAGGAGTCGGCGTCCGGGACGCTGGCGCCCCAGGCCCTCAGCCAGCCGGTCAGGGTGGTGATCTCCGGGCCCTGGGCCTTCCTGATCCGCGCGGCGAGGTCCTTGACCTGCTGCGACTTCGCCCGCGAGGGAGCCAGTGCGGCCATCGCGACGGCCTGGCGGTGGTGCGGGATCATCTGCTGCGCGAACGTGACGTCCTGCGCGTTGTGGCCGGTGTGCCCGGCCGAGGGGGCGGCACCGGCTCCCGTGCCGCGGTCCGGGTCGCCCGGGTGACCCGAGTGGCCGGGAGCGGCTGAGCCGGCGTCGCCACCGCAGGCGGTCAGCACGAGCGCGGCGGTGGCCGCCGCGGCCAGCGCGGCGGTACGGCGAAGCAGGGATCGGCGATCTGTCATGACGGTGAGGCTCCTTGTGCGGCCCGCGTGCGGACACGCGGGAGTGACGGATGGTGAGACGGGACCGGAACGCGGCACCCCGCTGGGGCGTCGCGCGGGCGTCTCTAGATCCGCAGGAGCTGGAGTTCGGCCAGATCGGGCGGGGCCCGGCCGCCGGCCGGCTCGGCCGCCGGACCCGTGCGGGCCACGGCGGGCGCGGCCGAGGCGAGGCCCGGCGCGGGCAGCAGCGCGGGCGGCGCGTA
>NZ_BAABKC010000116.1:0-4436 GCF_039543625.1 Streptomyces similanensis
ACCTCCCGCACCACCCCCGCATCCAACGACACCGACCGAGGCACCTCCACAACCTCCACCTCCACCTCCACCTCCGCCCCGACATCACCCACACCCCCAGCCACCGGCAACAACGACCACTCCACCCGGAACAACGACCCACCAACACCACCACGACCCGACACCCCCAACTCCCCCGCATCCACCGCCCGCAACACCAACGACTCCACCGACGCAACCGGAACCCCCTCACCGTCGGCGAGTTCCAATGCCAGCGATTGCGCCCCCGTGGACTTCAGTCGGATCCGAAGAGTCGACGCACTCGAAGCGTGCAGGGACACACCACTCCACGCGAACGGCAGGAGCAACCCCTCAGCGTCGGGCTCACGTTCACCCAGGAAGGCTCCCGCGTGCAGCGCGGCGTCCAGGAGCGCCGGGTGCAGACCGAACCCGGCGGCCGACTCCACCTCACCCGCCGGCAACGCGACCTCGGCGAACACCTCGCCCCCACGCCGCCACACCGCACGCAAACCCTGAAACACCGGCCCATAGCCGTACCCACGCTCGGCCAACTGCTTGTACAGGTCTGACACATCCACGGCTACCGCGTCCTCCGGCGGCCAGACACTCAACCCGGCAGCAGGAGAGGCGACTTCTGCGCTGAGCTGGCCACTCGCGTGGCGGACCCACGGCGCGTCGAGGTCCGCGTCGTCCGGCCGCGAGTACACCGCGACCGGCCGCACGCCGTCCGTGTCCTCACCCACCGACACCTGGACACGCACCGCACCCTCATCGGGGATCACCAGCGGAGTCTCGATCACCAGCTCCCGCAGGGAGCGCGCACTCACCTCGTCCCCGGCACGAACCGCGAGCTCCACCAGCGCGGTGCCCGGCAGCAGCACCGTGCCGGCCACCGAGTGATCCGCCAACCACGGCTGCGCGGCCAGGGAGAGTCGGCCGGTGCACACGACACCGCCCGTGTCCGGCGCACTCACGACGATGTCGAGCAGCGGGTGACCGGTCGCCAGCGCCGGATCCCCGCCGGAGAGAGTCGGGTTCATCCAGAAACGCTGCCGCTGAAAGGCGTAAGTCGGCAGGTCCACCCGCTGCGCACCGGTACCGGCGAAGACTTGCTCCCAGTCGACGTCGACACCCCGGGCGTGGAGCCGGGCAACGGTGGTCATCAGAGCGCGGTCCTCGGGCACGTCGCGCCGCAGCGACGGCACGCACCCTCCCTCGGCCACCATCCCGGAGAGCACCCCATCAGGGCCCAGCTCCAGGAACGTGGTCACCTTCCGCTCCCGCAGCGCACGCACACCGTCATGGAAACGGACCGTCCCGCGCACGTGCTCCACCCAGTACTCCGGCGAACACAGCCGCTCGGCGTCCGCGACCTCACCCGTCAAGTTCGAGATCACCGGGACGGACGGCGCGTGATAGGTGAGCGTGGACGCCACCCGGCGGAACTCCTCCAGCATCGGGTCCATCAACGGCGAATGGAACGCGTGCGAGACCCGCAGCCGCTTCGTGCGACGCCCCTCCAAGCGGGTCAGCACCGCCTCCACCTCGTCCTCCACGCCGGACAGGACCAACGACGCCTCCCCATTGATGGCCGCGATGCTCACCCCGGCCGTCAGCAACGGAGCCACCTCGTTCTCCGACGCCTCGACCGCCACCATCACCCCACCCGCCGCCAGCTCCTGCATCAACCGGCCCCGCGCCACCACCAACCCCGCGGCATCCTCCAACGACCACACACCCGCCAGATACGCCGCCACCACCTCACCGATCGAATGACCCGCCAGACAATCCGCCCGCACACCCCACGACTCCACCAACCGGAACAACGCCACCTCAACGGCGAACAACGCCGGCTGCGCATACCGCGTCTCATCCAGCAAATCACCACCCCCGAACACCACCTCCTTCAACGACCCACCGAGGCTCCCGTCCACGGCGGCGCACACCTCGTCGAAGGCTTCAGCGAACACCGGGTAGGCCGCATACAGCTCGCGCCCCATCCCGGCGCGCTGCGCACCCTGACCCGTGAACAACACCCCCAGACGGCCCCCGACCACCGCCTCCCCACGCACCGACGCCAACTGCTCCCGCGCCTCCTCCACCGAACCCGCCACCACCACCGCACGGTGATCAAACCGAGCACGAGACGTCGCCAGCGAATACGCCGTATCCGCAAGACTCAGCGCCGGGTTCAGCTCCAGGTGACCGGCCAGCCGCGCCGCCTGGGCGCGCACTGCCTCCGGTGTCCTCGCCGAGACCACCAACGGCACCACACCCTCCGGCACCCCCGCACGCTCCACCGGAACCGCAGGCTCAACCCCCTCCAGAATCACGTGCGCGTTCGTCCCGCTGATCCCGAACGCCGACACGCCCGCACGCCGCGGACGATCCACCTCAGGCCAGGCCCGCGCCTCCGTCAGCAACTCCACCGCACCTGCCGACCAGTCCACCTTCGGCGATGGAGCGTCCACATGCAACGTCCTGGGCAGCACCCCGTGCCGCATCGCCTCCACCATCTTGATCACACCCGCCACGCCCGCGGTTGCCTGTGTGTGGCCGAGGTTCGACTTGACCGAGCCGAGCCACAGGGGGCGGTCAGCCGAGCGCCCTTGGCCGTACGTCGCGATCAGCGCCTGGGCCTCGATCGGGTCGCCCAGCGACGTGCCCGTGCCATGCGCCTCCACCACGTCGATGTCCGTGGCGAGCAGTCCGGCGTTGGTCAGCGCCTGGCGGATCACACGCTGCTGCGAAGGACCATTCGGCGCCGTCAGCCCGTTGGACGCACCGTCCTGGTTCACCGCACTGCCCCGCACCAGCGCCAGCACCTCATGACCGTTGCGCCGCGCGTCCGACAGACGCTCCAACAGCAGCAGACCAACACCCTCGGCCCACGACGTCCCGTCCGCACCCGCCGCGAACGCCTTGCAGCGGGCGTCCGGCGCGAGCCCACGTTGCCGGGAGAAGGCCACAAAGGCGCCCGGTGCGGCCATCACGGACACACCGCCGGCGAGCGCGAGCGAGCACTCACCGCTGCGCAGCGTCTGGGCGGCCAGATGGATGGCGACCAGCGCCGAGGAGCAGGCGGTGTCGATGGACACGGCGGGGCCCTCGAAGCCGAACGTGTACGAGACACGGCCGGAGGTGACCGCGCCGGCGCTGCCGGTCAGGGCGTACCCCTCGGTGCTGGACTCGCCGCCCTCAAGGCTGGGGATGTAGTCCTGGGGCTTCGTCCCGGCGAACACTCCCACGTTGCGGCCGCGCAGCGAGGTCGGGTCGATGCCCGCCCGCTCGAAGGCCTCCCACGCGGTCTCCAGCAGCAGCCGCTGCTGCGGATCCATCGCCACCGCCTCGCGCGGACTGATCCCGAAGAAGGCGGCGTCGAACTCGGCGGCGTCGGTGACGAAGCCGCCCTCACGGACGTACGACTTTCCAGGGCGCTCGGGGTCGGGGTCGTAGAGCCCGTTCACGTCCCAGCCGCGGTCGGTCGGGAACGGCGCGATGGCGTCGGTTCCCCCGGCGACCAGTTCCCACAGGTCCTCGGGCGAGGACACGCCTCCCGGGAGACGGCAGCTCATGGCGACGATCGCGATCGGCTCCGTCCGCTCGGATTCGACCTCGCGCAGCCGCTTGCGCGCCTGGCTGAGGTCGGCGAGGGCCCGCTTGAGGTAGTCGCGCAGCTTGTCGTCGTTCGTGCTCATCGCAAGTCCTTCTGCTCAACAGGTGTGGGGGGCCGGCGCTGCGGTCAGGAAGATCCGAGCTCGTTCTCCGCGAAGCTGAAGAGCTCGTCGTCGGAGGCGGAGTCGAGGTCGAAGTGCTCCTCGCCCTCCACGGATGCACCGGACGACGCGTACCGGGTCGCCAAGGTGTGCAGACGCCTGGCCATCTGTGCCATGACGTCGTCGTCGAGCGGCGTGCTGCTCAACGCCGCTTCCAGCTTGTCGAGTTCGGCGAGCACCGACACCGGCGAGACGCCCAGTTGCTCAAGCAGGACGTCAGCGAGGGCAGCCGGGGTCGGGTGGTCGAAGACCGCCGACGCCGGCAGTCGCAGACCCGTGGCGGCCGTGATCCGGTTGCGCAGCTCCACACCTGTGAGCGAGTCGAAGCCGAGGTCCTTGAAGGCACGGTCCGGCGCAATGGTGTCCTGCTCCCGGCGGCCCAGTACGGTCGCGACGTCGGCGCGCACCAGGTCGAGCAGGGCTTGCTGTCGCGCAGGCTGCGGCATCGTCGCCAGCCGGTCGACCAGGGACTGGCCGGCTGCACTGCCCGCGCCATCGGCGACGCCGGTGCGGATGGTCCGGCGCGGTCGGCGAACCAGGTCCCGGAGCATCGAGGGCACCTGGTCATCGCCCGCTTGGGTGGCCAGTGCGGCGAGGTCGAACTTGACGGGTACCAGGGCGGGTTCGTCGCTGACGAGGCCGGCGTCGAAGAGCGCCATC
>NZ_BAABKC010000117.1:0-12955 GCF_039543625.1 Streptomyces similanensis
GGTAACGTGTGGAGGTGACCGGTACTAATAGGCCGAGGGCTTGTCCTCAGTTGCTCGCGTCCACTGTGTAAGTTCTGAGGCAACGAACAGTTGCCGGCTTTGAGCTGAACTCACAATTAAAGAGTGTGCTTGTTCGCTCGAAACCATTAGGGTTTCGGTGGCCATAGCGTGAGGGAAACGCCCGGTTACATTTCGAACCCGGAAGCTAAGCCTTACAGCGCCGATGGTACTGCAGGGGGGACCCTGTGGGAGAGTAGGACGCCGCCGAACAATCTTTGGAGGACCCCTGGTCACCAGCGTTCAGCTGGGACCAGGGGTCCTTTTCTTTTTTCCGTTTCTTTTTCCGCGCGCACCGGGTACCCGGCTGCGTGAGACAGACTTTGCGGTACCGAAGACAGGAGTCACCGATGTCCACCAACTCTCCCGACGAGCGTCCCGAGCGCGACCAGCGCCGCCGGGACAGTGGTGACCGCGGTGACCGCAGCGGCTACCGCGGCGGCCCCCGTCGCCCCAACGACCGCGCCGGCTTCGGCCGTCGGGACGACGACCGAGGCGGCTACGGCCGTCGCGACGACCGCCGGAGCGACGACCGTCGCGGTGGTGACCGTCCTGGCGGTGACCGCAACGACCGTGGTGACCGTGGTGGTTTCCGTCGTGATGACCGGCGTGATGACCGGCGGGACGACCGTCGTGAGGGTGACCGTGGGGGTTCTGGCGGTTACGGCCGGCGTGAGGAGCGCGGCGACCGTGGCGGCTTCCGTCGCGACAACGACCGTCCGGCCCCGCGTCGCGACGACCGTCCCTCCTTCCGCCGTGACGACGATCGCCCGGCCTTCCGCCGTGACGACCGCCGTGACGACCGGCCCTCGTTCCGCCGTGACGACCGCCGTGACGACCGTGGTGGCGAGCGCGGTGACCGCCGTGACGACCGCCGCGGTTACGTCCGGCGTGATGACGAGCGCGGTCCCGGCCGGCGCGACGACGACCGGGGCTACGGGCGCCGCGACGACCGCCGTGGTGGTGACCGTCCTGGCGGTGACCGCAACGACCGTGGTGACCGTGGTGGTTTCCGTCGTGACGATCGGCGTGATGACCGGCGGGACGACCGTCGTGAGGGTGACCGTGGGAGTTATGGCGGTTACGGCCGGCGTGAGGAGCGCGGCGACCGTGGCGGCTTCCGTCGCGACAACGACCGTCCGGCCCCGCGTCGCGACGACCGTCCCTCCTTCCGCCGTGACGACGATCGCCCGGCCTTCCGCCGTGACGACCGCCGTGACGACCGCCCGGCCTTCCGCCGTGACGACCGCCGTGACGACCGGCCCTCGTTCCGCCGCGACGACCGCCGTGACGACCGTGGTGGCGAGCGCGGTGACCGCGGCGGCTTCCGCCGTGACGACAACCGGCCGGCGTTCCGCCGTGACGACCGGCGTGACGACCGTCCCTCCTACCGGCGCGACGACGACCGCGGCCGGAGCGACCGGGGCGAGCGCGGTGACCGGGGTGGCTTCCGCGGCCGTGACGACCGTGGACCGCGCCGCGACGATCGGCGCGACGACCGGGGCGGCCGTCCCGGTGGTTTCCGCGGCCGCGACGACCGGCGTGACGACCACCGAGGCGGTGACCGCGGCGGCTTCCGCCGGGACGACGACCGGCGGGGCGGCGGGCGGTTCCGCGACGAGCGCGACCGTGACCGTGAGCCGATCAAGCGGCTGCCGATCCCCGAGGACGTCACCGGGGAGGAGATCGACAAGGACGTCCGGCAGGAGCTCCAGAGCCTGCCCAAGACGCTCGCCGAGGACGTCGCCCGCAACCTGGTGATGGTCGCCCGGCTCATCGACGAGGACCCCGAGGGCGCCTACGGCTACTCCAGGGTCGCGCTGCGGCTGGCGTCCCGTGTCGCCGCCGTCCGTGAGGCGGCCGGCTTCGCGGCGTACGCGAGCCAGAAGTACAGCGAGGCGCTCGCGGAGTTCCGCGCCGCCCGCCGGATGACCGGCAACGTGGACCTGTGGCCCGTCATGGCCGACTGCGAGCGCGGTCTCGGGCGTCCGGAGAAGGCGCTGGACATGGCCGGCGCGCCGGAGGTGCACAAGCTGGACAAGGCCGGCCAGGTGGAGATGCGGCTCGTCGCGGCCGGCGCACGGCGGGACATGGACCAGCTGGACGCGGCCATCGTGACGCTCCAGAGCCCCGAACTGGCCTCCCACTCCATCCAGCCGTGGACCGCGCGCCTGCGGTACGCCTACGCCGACGCGCTGCTGGTCGTCGGCCGTGAGGCGGAGGCGCGGGAGTGGTTCGCCAAGGCCGTCGAGGCCGACCGCGACGGCAGCACCGACGCCTCGGACCGCCTGGCCGAACTGGACGGCGTGGAGTTCACCGACGCGCTCGACGAGTCCGAGCACGACGAGACGGACAAGGAGACGGGCGCGGCGAAGGACGGGGCCGAGGCTCCCTCCGCCGCCACGGAGAAAGCCGAGACCGAAGCCGCGGCCCGGGCCGATGACGACACCGCGGCCGATGACGCGGCCGAGGTCGAGGAGGAGACCGTGGCCGAGTCCGGCGCCAAGGCCGAGGGCGAGAGCGACGAGGACTGAGTCCGGTCGTAGGTGAGGGAAAAGGGCGGACCCGACCGGGTCCGCCCTTCTCCCTGTCCGGCCGGTCTCACAGATCCAGCGCCCGCAGCACCAGACCCGACGCCGGCTTCGGGCCGAAGGACGTCGACTTGCGGGGCATCGTGACGCCCTGCCGGGCCAGGTCCCGTACGACCTCCTCGCGGACCGGGTGCATCAGAACGGCCGTGCCGCCGTCGCGCTCCGCCTTCTGCACGGTGGCCGCCGTGTCGTGGATGTAGGCGATACGCGTCGGATCGTCCTCCGGGATGTGCCAGACCTGCGCCAGGAGTGCGGCGTGCAGGACCGTCGCGTCGAGGGTGCGCCAGGCGGCCGGGCGGTCGGCGGGGACCGTGCGGGCCAGCAGGGCCGGGTCCGGGCGGTCCACCAGGTGGAAGGAGCCGTCGCCGGCGAGCAGGAAGGCGTTGCCCGCGCACGCCGCGTCCGCGAGCGCCGCCAGGGCGTCGGCCTGCGGCACGTCCAGGCGCCGTACCCGGAACAGGCCGTCCAGGGCGGCCAGTGCCTCGGCCACCGGCAGGCCGTGCAGCAGGCGGTGGATGGCGCGGACCCGCAGCGGATAGCGGGCGGTGTCCACGAGCAGCACCAAGCCGTAGTCCCAGGCGCTGGGGGAGGCGTGCTCGGCGCGCAGCCGCCGGTAGGTCGCCCAGCGGTGATGGCCGTCGGCGATCAGGGCCTGGTGCTGGGCCAGGTCCTCCTGGACGGCGGCCACGTCCGCGGGGTCGGTGATCGCCCACAGCCGATGGCTGAAACCGTCCTCGGTGATGGTCGCCAGCAGCGGAAGCTTTTCGGCGGTGCGTTCGAGGATCACGGTCGTGGCGGCGGTCGAGCCGTTGCCGCGGTAGGTGAGCAGCAGCGGTTCGAGGTTGGCGCTGGTGGCCCGCATCAGGGCGGCGCGGTCAGCGATGACGTGCGGCATCACGTCCTCGTGCGGGAGCACGACGCCCTCGTCCGGGTCGGACACCCGCAGCGCGCCGATCAGTCCGCGTTGCAGCATGCCGTCGCCGTCGCACTGTTCGTAGACGTACAGGCCCGGTTCGGCGTCGGTGGTCAGGACGCCCTCGGCCAGCCAGCGGCGCAGGGTGTCGGCGGCCTGGTCGTTGCGGGCGGTGGGGGTGCCGGCCTGGGGCAGGATCAGCCGCACGATGTTGTGGGGGTCGGCGGATTCGAGGTGGTGCAGGCCGTCGGGTCGGACGACGACGTCGTAGGGCGGGGACGTCACGGCGGCCAGGCTGCCGACCCGGTCGGGGTCGTAGCGAAGGCCTCGGAACGGGGTGAGTTCCAGGCCTCGGCGCGGTGTTGCCGGTGTGTGACCTGCTGTGTTCATCCCGGCATCGTACGTGTGTCAGTGGCATGGGGGATGATCGGAGGAAAGCCGTTACGACGAGGAGCGATGCGGAATGAGCCAGGGTGTCAGGACGAGGCCCGAGGGCAGTGGGCAGGCCCTGAGCGAGGCGTACGACACGGCTCTGCTCGACCTGGACGGGGTGGTGTACGCGGGCGGTGAGGCGATCGCGCACGCGGTGGACTCGCTGGCCGCCGCCCGTGACGGGGGGATGCATCTGGCGTACGTCACCAACAACGCGCTGCGCACCCCGGACGCGGTGGCCGCGCACCTGACCGAGCTGGGCATACCGGCGGCGGCGTCCGACGTGGTCACCTCGGCGCAGGCGGTGGCCCGGCTGATCGCCGACCAGGTGCCCGCCGGGGCGCGGGTGCTGGTGATCGGCGGCGAGGGGCTGCGGGTCGCGCTGCGCGAGCGCGGCCTGGTGCCGGTGGACTCGGCCGAGGACGACCCGGCGGCGGTGGTGCAGGGCTACGGCGGGCCGGAGCTGCCGTGGGGGCGGTTCGCGGAGGCCTGCTACGCGGTGCACCGCGGTGTGCCGTGGTACGCCTCCAACACCGATCTGACCATTCCGGGCGCGCGGGGCATCGCTCCGGGCAACGGCGCGGCGGTGGAGGTCGTCCGGATCGCCACGGGCGCCGAGCCGCAGGTGGCGGGCAAGCCGCTGCCGCCCATGCACCGCGAGACGATCCTGCGCACCGGCGCGAAGCGGCCCCTGGTGGTCGGCGACCGGCTGGACACGGACATCGAGGGCGCGTTCAACGGCGGGGTCGACTCGCTGCTCGTGCTGACCGGGGTGACCGACGGGGCGCAGCTGCTCGCGGCGCCGCCGCAGCACCGGCCGACGTATGTCGACGCGGATCTGCGCGGGCTGCTCGCCGGGCAGCCGGAGATCACCCGGGAGGGTGATGGTTTCGGGTGCGGCGGGTGGACGGCGTCGGCGGGCGCGAGCCGGCTGGAGCTGGCCGGTGACGGGGAGCCGCTGGACGGACTGCGCGCCCTGTGCGCGGCGGCGTGGACGGCGGGCGGAGAGGACGCGTGCGAGCTGGAGGGGGAGAAGGCGCTGGCACGGCTGGGGCTGTGAGGCCGACGCGGTGAGGTGGAGGCCGGGGCGGTGAGGTCGAGGTCCGCCCCGACCGGCGGGCCTCGGAGCGGTCAGCCCCGGGACGGGGACGCGGCGGTGAGGGGTTGACGAGGCTAGGCTAACCTAACCGCGTGTTGGTCGACAGTCCTCCCGAAGAGCGCGCCGCGGTCGCCGCCGCGCCCCCGACCCGCCGCGGGACCCGAGCCGCCGGGCTCGTCCTCTCCGCCGCGGTCCTGGTGCTCGTCGCACTGGTGAGCATCGCCGTCGGGGCCAAGGAGCTGACCTTGGCCCAGGTCTGGCACGGTCTGTTCCAGGACTCGGGGACGTACGGCGACGTGGTGGTCGGCGAGCGGCTCTCCCGTACGGTCCTCGGGCTGCTCGCCGGGTCGGCCCTCGGGCTGTCCGGGGCCGTGCTCCAGGCGCTCACCCGCAATCCGCTGGCCGACCCCGGCGTCCTCGGCATCAACGCGGGCGCGTCGGCCGCCGTGGTCACCGCCATCACCTACTTCGGCGTGACCAGCCTGAGCGGCTACGTCTGGTTCGCCTTCCTCGGCGCGGCGGCCGTGGGCGCGCTGGTGTGGTTCCTCGGCGGCAGCCGGGGCGCGACTCCGGTACGGCTCGCGCTGGCCGGGACCGCGATCGGCGCCGCCCTGTACGGCTACCTCCAGGCCGTGATGATCATGGATGACGCGGCGCTGGGCCGGATGCGCTTCTGGACGGTCGGCTCGCTGGCCTCCGCCACGAACGGGACCATCGTCCAGGTGCTGCCGTTCCTGCTGGCCGGCACGCTCCTCGCGCTGCTGCTGGCCCGCCCGCTCAACGCGCTGGCGATGGGCGACGACACCGCCCGCGCCCTGGGCGCCAACCTGAACCGCACCCGGGCGCTGGCGATGCTCGCCGCGACCGTGCTGTGCGGGGCGGCCACCGCCGCCTGCGGTCCGATCGTCTTCGTCGGGCTGATGGTGCCGCACGTGGTGCGCTCCTTCACCGGCCCCGACCTGCGCTGGATCCTGCCGTACGCCACGGTCCTGTCGCCGGTGCTGCTGCTGGGCGCCGACGTGGTCGGGCGGATCGTCGCCCGGCCCGCCGAGATCCAGGTCGGGGTGGTCACCGCGGTCATCGGCGGCCCGGTGTTCATCCTGCTCGTACGCCGGCGGAGGACGACCCAGCTGTGAAGACCGCGCACCCCCCTCGCACCGCCCGGGCCGTCCGCGCCCCGGGCGGGCTCTCCCTCCGCGTCGACACGCGGGCGTTCACCGTCGTCCTCCTGCTGCTGCTGGCCGCGCTCGCCGCGAGCGTCGTGCTGATCGGCACCGGCGACTTCCCGATCTCCTCCTCCGACGTGCTGAGGACGCTGGTCGGGCAGGGCGATGCGGGGCAGGAGTTCATCGTCCGGGAGCTGCGGCTGCCGCGCGTCCTGGTCGGGCTGCTGGTCGGCGCCTGCCTGGGCCTGGGCGGCGCGCTGTTCCAGTCCGTCTCGCGCAACCCGCTGGGCAGCCCGGACGTGCTCGGCCTCTCCCAGGGGGCGACGGCCGGGGCGCTCGCCGTCATCGTCCTGTTCTCCGGCAGTGCCACCGCCGTCACCCTCGGCGCGCTCGCCGGCGGCCTGGTCACCGGGGTGGCCATCTACTTCCTCGCCTGGAAGCAGGGCGTGCACGGCTACCGGCTGGTCCTGGTCGGCATCGGCGTCAACGCCGTCGTCACCGCCGTCAACGGCTATCTCATCACCAAGGCCGACTTCGTGGACGCGGCCCGCGCCGTCGTCTGGATGACCGGCTCGCTCAACGGACGCGACTGGACCCAGGTGTGGCCGCTGCTCGCGCTCGGCGCGGTGCTCCTGCCGCTGGTCCTCGGCCAGGCGCGCGGGCTCAGGATGCTGGAGATGGGCGACGACACGGCGTACGCCCTCGGGGTGCGCGTCGAGCGGGTGCGGCTGCTGCTGATGGGCTCCGCGGTGCTGCTCACCGCCGCCGCCACGGCCGCCGCGGGCCCCGTCTCCTTCGTCGCCCTCACCGCACCGCAGCTCGCCCGCCGGCTGACCCGCTCGCCCGGCCCCAACCTCCTGCCCTCCCTGTGCATGGGCGCCGCCCTGCTGGTCGTCGCCGACTGGGCCTCGCAGCGCGCCTTCGGCGCCGACCAGCTGCCCGTCGGCGTGGTCACCGGCGCGCTCGGCGGCGTCTACCTGCTCTGGCTGCTGGTCACCGAGCGCAAGAAGGGCCGGATATGAGCGCCCGCACCACCGCAGTGAACGATCCGAGGAGCACCGTGAACCGCCTGTCCGCCGAGAACGTCACCCTCGCCTACGACCAGCGGGTGATCGCCGAACAGCTGTCGGTGGAGATACCCGACAACTCCTTCACGGTGATCGTCGGCCCCAACGCGTGCGGCAAGTCCACCCTGCTGCGGGCGCTGTCGCGGATGCTCAGGCCCAGCGAGGGCCGGGTGCTGCTGGACGGGCAGGTCATCCAGTCGATGCCCGCCAAGAAGGTGGCCCGCACGCTCGGCCTGCTGCCGCAGTCCTCCATCGCGCCCGACGGCATCACCGTCGGCGACCTGGTGGGCCGCGGCCGCTACCCGCACCAGGGCGTCCTGCGGCAGTGGTCGACCGAGGACGAGCGGGTGGTGCGGGAGTCCATGGAGCGCACCGGCATCGCGCGGCTCGCCGAGCGGTACGTCGACGAGCTGTCCGGCGGCCAGCGCCAGCGGGTGTGGATCGCCATGGCGCTCGCCCAGCAGACGCCGCTGCTGCTGCTCGACGAGCCGACCACGTACCTGGACATCCAGCACCAGATCGACGTCCTCGACCTCTGCGCCGAACTGCACGAGGAGCAGGGGCGCACGCTGGTGGCCGTGCTGCACGACCTCAACCACGCCGCCCGCTACGCCACCCACCTGATCGCTCTGCGCGAGGGCCGGGTCGTCGCCCAGGGCGCGCCGAACGACATCGTCACCGCCGAGCTGGTGGAGGAGGTCTTCGGGCTGCGCTGCCAGGTCATCGAGGACCCCGAGACGGGTACGCCGCTGGTGGTGCCGGCCGCGCGCAAGGCGCGGGCGGGCGCCGGGAAGAAGGCCGCGGGAGCGGCAGCCGTGGCTACAGAAGCTTCCTGAGCCGGAACAGGTCGCGCAGGCCCGCCTCCAGCCGTACCCGGCCCGAACCCCAGGCGGCGGCGAAGTTCAGCTCGCCGGCGACCAGCGCGACCAGGTCGTCGCCGGCCATGGCGAGCCGTATCTGCGCCTTGTCGGGCGGCGGCCCCGGCACCGTGTCGCGCACGTCGACGCGGCCGCCGGTGAGGCGGCCGACGAAGGTGACGTCGAGGTCCGTGATGTGGCAGCTCACCGAGCGGTCGAGCGCCGCGGCGGCGCGGACGTCGCCGTCGGAGTCCGCCATGCTGTCCGAGAGCTTCTCGAGCGCCGTGCGGCACTCCTCGATCGTGGCCATCGCGACCGACGGTACCCCAGGGCTTCGCGGTAGCGTCTGGGCATGAGCGACTCTGTGACCGGGACGGAGATGCCGCCGGACCCGGCGGCCGAGGCGGACGGCCTGCGGGACAGCGGCCCCGACCCCGCCGCGCCCGCCCCGCTGGACGTGCCCCGCACCCCCACCGGCGACGCCGGCGTCGACGCGGTCCTGGAGCGGCTGGGCGACGCCGGCCACCTCGGCACCGACGGCCACGTGGCGGTGTACGAGGATGTACACCGGGGGCTGCGCGACGCGCTCACCGCGCTCGACGCCCGCCCGGGCTCCGCGGCCCCCGTACCGCCGTACCGACACAGGAGCTGAACAGAACGTGGCAGGAGTCGCACGTCGCCGTCTCGACGCGGAGCTGGTCCGCCGCAAGCTGGCGCGCTCGCGCGAACACGCCGGCCAGCTGATCGCCGCCGGGCGGGTCAGCGTCGGCAAGACCGTCGCGACCAAGCCCGCCACCCAGGTGGAGACCGCCGCCGCCATCGTCGTGACGTCCGACGACAGCGATCCCGACTACGTCTCGCGCGGCGGCCACAAGCTGGCCGGCGCGCTGGCCGCCTTCGTGCCGCGGGGACTCGCGGTCGAGGGGCGGCGGGCGCTGGACGCCGGCGCGTCCACCGGCGGCTTCACCGACGTGCTGCTGCGCGCGGGCGCGGCCCACGTCGTCGCCGTCGACGTGGGTTACGGACAACTCGCCTGGTCGCTCCGGCAGGATGAACGCGTCACCGTCAAGGACCGTACGAACGTACGGGAGTTGACGCTCGATGCGATCGACGGAGAACCTGTGGACCTCGTCGTCGGCGACTTGTCCTTCATCCCGCTCGGGCTGGTGCTGCCCGCCCTGGCGCGGTGCGCGGCGCCGGACGCCGACCTGGTGATGATGGTCAAGCCGCAGTTCGAGGTGGGGAAGGAGCGGCTGGGCAGCGGAGGTGTCGTACGGAGTCCGCAGCTGCGGGCGGAGGCCGTGCGGGGCGTCGCGGGCAGGGCGTGGGAACTGGGGCTCGGGGTGCGGGGCGTCACCGCGAGTCCGCTGCCCGGGCCCTCCGGCAACGTCGAGTACTTTCTGTGGCTGCGTGCCGGGGCGCCCGCCCTGGACCCGGCCGATGTTGACCGTGCAGTGGCGGAGGGGCCGCGTTGACACAGACTCAGGCTCGGACACAGACCCGGGCGCGTACCGTTTTCCTGCTGGCGCACACCGGCCGGCCGGCCGCTGTGCGCAGTGCCGAACTGGTGGTCAAGGGGCTGCTGGACTCGGGGATCGGCGTACGGGTGCTGGAGGCGGAGGCGTGCGACCTGCCGCTGCCGGGCGAGGTGGAACTGGTCGCCGAGGCCACGCCGCAGTGCCTGGACGGGTGCGAGCTGCTGATCGTGCTGGGCGGTGACGGCACGCTGCTGCGCGGCGCCGAGTTCGCCCGCGCCTCCGGGGTGCCGATGCTGGGCGTGAACCTGGGGCGCGTCGGCTTCCTCGCCGAGGCCGAGCGCGACGACCTGGACAAGGTCGTGGACCGGGTGGTCAGCCGGGCCTACGAGGTCGAGGAGCGCATGACCGTCGACGTGGTCGTGCACCGCAACGGCGACATCGTGCACACCGACTGGGCGCTGAACGAGGCGGCCGTGCAGAAGGTGTCCGCCGAGCGGATGCTGGAGGTGGTGCTGGAGATCGACGGCCGCCCGGTCACCGGCTTCGGCTGCGACGGGATCGTCTGCGCCACGCCGACCGGCTCCACCGCCTACGCCTTCTCGGCCGGCGGTCCCGTGGTGTGGCCGGAGGTGGAGGCGCTGCTGATGGTGCCGATCAGCGCGCACGCGCTGTTCGCCAAGCCGCTGGTCACCTCGCCGGACTCGGTGCTGGCCGTGGAGGTGCTGCCGCACGTCCCGCCGGGGGTGCTGTGGTGCGACGGGCGGCGCACGGTGGAGCTGCCGCCGGGCGCGCGGGTGGAGGTGCGGCGCGGCGCCGTGCCGGTGCGGCTGGCCCGGCTGCACCACGCCTCCTTCACCGACCGCCTGGTCGCCAAGTTCGCGCTGCCGGTCTCCGGCTGGCGCGGGGCGCCGCACTAGGCGCCGCACGGGCGGGCACCCGGTCAACGAGCGGGGCGGACGCGGGTGACCGGCCCTGCTCCGCCCCATCGGGCGGGGCGGCGTCGCACGAGGCGGCCAAAACCTCGTATGGTCGACGTCGTGTTGGAGGAGATGCGGATACGGTCGCTCGGGGTGATCGACGACGCGGTCGTCGAGCTGTCACCCGGCTTCACCGCCGTCACGGGCGAGACCGGTGCGGGCAAGACCATGGTGGTCACCAGTCTGGGGCTGCTGCTGGGCGGGCGCGCCGATCCGGCGCTCGTGCGGATCGGGGCCGGCAAGGCGGTGGTGGAGGGCCGGGTGGCCGTGCCGCCGGGCGCCGCCGCCGTCCTACGGGCCGAGGAGGCCGGCGCCGAGCTGGACGACGGAGCGCTGCTGATCAGCCGTACCGTCTCGGCCGAAGGGCGCTCGCGGGCGCACCTGGGCGGGCGGAGCGTGCCCGTGGGGCTGCTCGCCGAGCTCGCCGACGACCTGGTGGCCGTGCACGGCCAGACCGACCAGCAGGGCCTGCTCAAGCTCACCCGGCAGCGCCAGGCCCTCGACCGGTACGCGGGCGACGCCGTCGCCGTGCCGCTGGCCAAGTACGCGGGCGCCTACCGGCGGCTGCGCGCGGTGGCCGCCGAGCTGGAGGAGATCACCACCCGTGCCCGGGAGCGGGCCCAGGAGGCCGACCTGCTCCGCTACGGCCTGGAGGAGATCGCCGCCGTCGAACCGCGCGCCGGGGAGGACGCCGAGCTGGCCGAGGAGGCCGAGCGGCTCGGGCACGCCGAGGCGCTGGCGTCCGCCGCGACCGTCGCGCACGCCGCCCTGGCGGGCAACCCGGAGGACCCCGAGGGCATCGACGCGGCCACCCTGGTCGCGGGGGCCCAGCGGGCCCTGGAGGCCGTGCGCGCCCACGACCCGGCGCTCTCCGGCCTCGCCGACCGGATCGGCGAGATCGGGATCCTGCTCGGCGACGTGGCCGGCGAGCTGGCCGGGTACGCCGACGACCTGGACGCCGACCCGCTGCGGCTGGCGGCCGTGGAGGAGCGGCGGGCCGCGCTGACCGCGCTGACCCGCAAGTACGGCGAGGACGTGGACGGCGTGCTCGCCTGGGCCGAGAACGGCGCCGTCCGGCTGACCGAACTCGACTCCGACGACGAGCGGACCGGTGAGCTGACGGCCGAGCGGGACGCGCTCCGCGCCGAGCTGGGCGCACTGGCGCAGGCGCTGACCGACGCCCGCGCGGAGGCCGCCGAGCGGTTCGCGGCCGCCGTCACCGCCGAACTGGCCTCGCTGGCCATGCCGCACGCGCGCGTGTCGTTCGACCTCCGCCAGAGCGAGGACCCGGACGGCGTGGAGGTCGGCGGCCGGACCGTCGCCTACGGGCCGAACGGCGTCGACGAGGTGGAGCTGCTGCTCGCCCCGCATCCGGGCGCGCCGCCCCGGCCGATCGCCAAGGGCGCCTCCGGCGGCGAGCTGTCGCGGGTGATGCTCGCCGTCGAGGTGGTCTTCGCGGGCACCGACCCGGTGCCGACGTACCTCTTCGACGAGGTGGACGCGGGCGTCGGCGGCAAGGCGGCGGTGGAGATCGGGCGGCGGCTGGCGAAGCTGGCCAGGACGGCGCAGGTCGTGGTCGTCACGCACCTGCCGCAGGTGGCTGCCTTCGCCGACCGGCAGCTGCTGGTGGAGAAGACGAACGACGGGTCGGTGACCCGGTCGGGAGTGAAGGTGCTGGAGGGCGAGGAGCGGATCCGGGAACTGTCCCGGATGCTGGCCGGACAGGAGGACTCCGAGGCGGCCCGCGCCCACGCCGAGGAACTGCTCGCCACCGCCCGGGCCGATCTGTAGGGGTGCGTAGGGTGGCGGGATGATCTCGCGTCCCGCCGCCTCGCTCGCCCGGTCCGCCGCCCTCACCGGCACCCTCGCCGCCGTACTGCGCGCCACGGCGCCCGGTGGCCGGCGACGCTGGGAGCGGACCAACCACGCGGGCCGGACCGTCGGGCTGTACACCGGGCCCGCGACCGCGCTCGGCGCGGCGCTGGCCGCCGGACGGATACGGCCGGCGGCCGGACTCGCGGTGCTGGCGGCCGGCGTCTGCGGCGCCTACGACGACGTGGCCGGGGCCGGCGACCTGCGGCGCGGCTTCCGCGCCCACCTCGCGGCGCTGCGACGCGGTGAGATCACCAGCGGCGCGGTCAAGCTGTTCGGGATCGGCGCCGCCGGGCTCGCGGCCGGGGCGGTGCTGAAGGAGCGGCCCGTCGACAAGGTGCTCGCGGGGGTGGTGATCGCCGGGACCGCGCACGCCGTCAACCTGCTCGACGTGCGGCCCGGCCGCGCCGCCGGGACCGTCCTCGCGCGCGCCGCGCCCGGTCCGC
>NZ_BAABKC010000117.1:12970-67214 GCF_039543625.1 Streptomyces similanensis
CTGCGGCGCGGCGGCCCGGCCGCCGCACCCTCACTGGTCGCCGCCTGGGCCGCGGCGGCCGCCCTGCCCGGCGACCTGGGGGAGCGCGCCATGCTCGGCGACACCGGGGCGCACGCCCTGGGCGCGGCTCTCGGCGCCGCCGTCGCCGTGGGCAACGGGCGCGCCGGACTGCTCGCGCACGCCGCCCTGGTGGTCGCCGCCGCCGGGTGCGGCGACCGGGTGAGCCGGCTCGCCCGCGCCCTCTGATCCTCCGAAGCGCCGGGCGCACGCGCCCTCAACGCTTCCCTTTCACTCGTGTGAGTGACGTGGTGCACCGTGTCGGCCCGTCACCGAGCGTTTTCCGCCACCCGTTGGCGCCGGAACACCCGTACGTACTGGCATCCTTGAGGAGGGAGCGGCGCCCGGAGCGGACCCGCGCGACGCGGCCCTCGGCCCCGGACCCTCCGCCCGATCTTCGGTACGTTTCCCCGTGACCGCCCGACGCCGCACCCGCAGGCGCCGACCATCCGAGCCGTCCGACGCCGTACCGACCGGCGCCGACCGTCCGACGCCGAACCAGGAGCCCCGGCCGCGTGAGCCCCGTGACCCGCCACGTAACGCACGGTCAGCCGCCGCTGCGCACCGTGCAGGTGCTGGGCGGCGGCAACGCGGGCAGCAGCGCGCACGTGCGGTCGCTGACCGCGGGACTGATCGCCAGGGGCGTACGGGTCACGGTGTGCGCCCCCGAACAGGTCGACCGCGCCTACGGCTTCACCGCGGCCGGCGCCGAGCACGTCCACGTGCCGCGCAGCAGCGACCCGGTGTCCGTGGCCGCGCTGCGCACCGTCTGCGCGGGCGCCGACCTGGTGCACGCGCACGGACTGCACGCCTCCTTCCGGGCGGCGCTCGCCCTCAGCGGCCACCCCACCCCGCTCGTCGTCACCTGGCACAACCACGCCCACGCCGAAGGGCCCCGCGCGCATCTGCTGCGCGTGCTGGAGCGGCGCGCGGTCAGGGCCGCCACCATCGTGCTCGGCACCACCTCCGAACTGGTGGACCGGGCCCGCCGCCGCGGCGCGCGCGACGCCCGGCTCGCCGCCGTCTCCGTGCCCCGGCCGCACCCCGCCGCCGCGCATCCGGGCCGCCCCGACGCCAAGGTGCGCGCCGAGATCGGCGCCACCGGGCGGCCGTTGCTCGTCACCGTCGCCTCCCTCGACCCGCACCGCGGCCACGAACTGCTGCTGGACGCCGCCCGCGCCTGGCGCACCGCCGAACCCGTGCCGCTGGCCGTGGTCGCCGGCGAGGGACCGCTGCGCGGGGCGCTGCAACGGCGGATCGAGGACGAAGGGCTGCCGGTGCGGCTGATCGGCCGGCGCGAGGACGCCGGCGAACTCCTCGCCGCCGCCGACCTCGCCCTGCTGCCCGGCAGCCGGGAGGCCCGCTCGGTGCTCGCCCAGGAGGCCCTGCACGCGCGCGTGCCGCTGGTCGCCGCCCGCACCGGCGGGATCGCCGAACTCGTGGGCGACGCCGCCGAACTCGTCCCGCACGGCGACGCGCGGGCGTTCGCCGCCGCCGTGCTGCGGCTGCTCGGCGACCCCGGACGCCGCCGGGAACTGCGGGAGCTGGGCGCCCGGCAGGCGGCCGGCTGGCCCACCGAGGACGAGACCGTCGCCCAGGTGCTCAGCGTCTACGACGAGTTGACCCGGCCCGGCCCGCTCGGCCGGCGCCTCGTCACCGGCTGACCGGGGCGGCGAGAGTGCGTGCACGGCGTCTCGCGGCAGCCGGGAATCGTCGGACAGGTCCTACGGCACGTGCCGGCGGGCGCGCAGGGCGAGGCTGAGGGCCAGCACTGTCTGCGGGTCGTCCAGGTCGGTGCCCAGCAGCTCACCGATGCGGGCCAGGCGGTTGTAGAGCGTCTGCCGGTTCAGATGCAGCTCCCGGGCGGTCTCCGCCTTGCGGCCCGCGTGCGCCAGATACGTCTGAAGGGTGGGCAGCAGCGGCGGCTTGGACCGGTTGTCGTGATCCCGCAGCGGGCCGATCGCCCGGTCCACGAAGGCCGCCAGGTCCGGATGGTCGCGCAGCCGCCACAGCAGCAGGTCGATGTCCAGCCGCCGGGCGTCGTACCAGGGCCGTTCCGGCAGGCCCTGCGCCGCCGTTGCCGTCTCCGCCGCGTGCCGCAGCCCCGCCGAGGCCGCCGCCCAGCCGCCCGCCACGCCGACCACCACCACCGGCGGCTGCGCGCCCGGCCGGTGCATCCCGGCCCGCTCCACCCCGGCCCGCAGCGCCGCCGCGACCCGGTCGGCGACCGCCGCCCGCTCCGTCTCGGAGCGCAGGCCCACCAGCAGCGGCACCCGGCCCTCGACCGGCCGCACGCCCAGCAGCACCGGCACCCCCACCGCGGCCAGCTCCTCGGCGACCGCGCGGGCCAGCACCGCCCAGCCGCCGCCGGGCGCCAGGGCGTCGCCGAGCCGCATCACCACGGGCAGCAGCGGACTGGCGCCCGGCTTGAAGCCGAGGACGCGGGCCTGCGCCGGGGCGTCCTCGGCGGCGATACGGCCCTCGGCGAGGTCGGTGAGGAAGTCGCCGCGGCCGCGCGCCGCCAGTTCCTCCTCCTGCCGGGCCTGCATCAGCACCACGGCGAGGATGCCGGCCGCGCGCTCGGTGGCCATCCGGTGCACCGGGGCGAGCGGGGCGCGCACCGGCAGCAGCACCAGCCGGGCGCGGACCGAGCCGGTGCCGGGGCCGCCGCCGGGCACGTCCACCAGGACCGAGCCGGCCGGCGGGGCGTCCTTGTGCTGGCCGCGCAGGCCCTCCCACACCTGGAGCGGGTCGGCGCCCTCGGGGCCGGGGCCGGCCGCGTACAGGAGCCGGCCGTCCGGGGTCTCCAGGAAGACCGGGTTGCCGGCGGCGCCGGCCAGGATGGCGAGCACCTGGGGCACCCCGCCGCCGCCGAGCAGCGCCTCGGTGCAGCGGCGGTGCACCTCCTCGGCGCGTTGCAGCAGGGCGTAGTGGCCGTTGACGATCTCGGTGTGGATCTCCTCGGTGACCGTCACGAACGGCACCTCGCGGTGCAGCTGGACGAGCGGGAGACCGGCGGTGCGGGCCGTCTCCACCAGGGTGGCGGGCAGGCGGGCGAAGCGGGGGCCCAGCTCGACGACGAGGGCGGCGATGCCGCGTTCGGCGAGGGTGCGGACGAAGGCGCGCTGGTCGGCGGGGCGGGTGCCGAGGCCGTAGCCGGTGGTGAGGAGGAGTTCGCCGCCCTTGAGGAGGGAGGCGATGTTGGGGACCTCGCCGGCGTGCACCCAGCGGACGGTGCGGGTGAGGCGGTCCGCGCCCGCCAGGATCTCTGGGAGGCCGCTGCGGAGGCCGGGGAGTTCGAGGGCGCGCTGGACGGTGATGCCGGCGCCCTCGGTGTCTGGTCGAGGGTCCATGAAAGCGGACGCTACCTGCAAGTTTGGGGGCTTGGGGGTTCTTGGGTGACCGGAGTCGCGGGATGCGTGGAGCTCGGGGTGACCGCAGTGGCCGGGTACCCCGAGCTCGGGGTGGCCGTCGGGTGAGTGACGCTTGCCCCGCTTGAGGGGGCGCCTCCCCCAAGCTCTTCGAGCAGGGGGGACCCCCAGCCCACCCGTGCCGCCCCAGCGGCACGACTGCCCGCACTTGGGTGAGGGCAGCCGCGGGGGATGCTTCAGCCGCCGTAGGCTCCGCTCGCTGTGAGGCGGAGGGCGGTGTCGATCAGGGGGACGTGGCTGAAGGCCTGGGGGAAGTTGCCGACCTGGCGTTGCAGGCGCGGGTCCCACTCCTCGGCCAGCAGGCCCAGGTCGTTGCGGAGCGAGAGCAGCTTCTCGAAGAGCTTGCGGGCCTCGTCCACGCGGCCGATCATCGCCAGGTCGTCGGCCATCCAGAACGAGCACGCGAGGAACGCGCCCTCGTCGCCGGGCAGACCGTCCACGCCCGCGTGGTCGCCGTCGGTGGGGTAGCGCAGGATGAAGCCGTCGCTGGTGGACAGCTCGCGCTGGATCGCCTCGATGGTGCCGATGACGCGCTTGTCGTCCGGCGGCAGGAAGCCCATCTGCGGGATCAGCAGCAAGGAGGCGTCCAGCTCGCGGGAGCCGTAGGACTGCGTGAAGGTGTTGCGCTCCTTGTCGTAGCCCTTCTCGCACACGTCCCGGTGGATCTCGTCGCGCAGGTCCTTCCAGCGCTCCAGCGGCCCGTCGACGTCGCCGGACTCCATGAGCTTGATCGTGCGGTCCACCGCGACCCACGCCATGACCTTGGAGTGCACGAAGTGGCGGCGCGGCCCGCGCACCTCCCAGATGCCCTCGTCCGGCTCCTGCCAGTGCTTCTCCAGGTAGCGGATCAGCTTCAGCTGGAGCAGGGAGGCGTAGTCGTTGCGGGCCAGGCCGGTCATGTGGGCCAGGTGCAGGGCCTCGGTGACCTCGCCGTAGACGTCCAGCTGGAGCTGGTGCGCGGCGCCGTTGCCCACGCGGACCGGGGCGGAGTTCTCGTAGCCGGGCAGCCAGTCCAGCTCCGCCTCGCCCAGTTCGCGCTCGCCGGCGATGCCGTACATGATCTGGAGGTTCTCCGGGTCGCCGGCGACCGCCCGCAGCAGCCACTCGCGCCAGGCGCGGGCCTCCTCGCGGTAGCCGGTGCGCAGCAGCGAGGACAGGGTGATCGCCGCGTCCCGCAGCCAGGTGTAGCGGTAGTCCCAGTTGCGCACGCCGCCGATGTCCTCGGGCAGGGAGGTGGTCGGGGCCGCGACGATGCCGCCGGTGGGAGCGTAGGTCAGGGCCTTCAGCGTGATCAGGGAGCGGACCACGGCCTCGCGGTAGGGGCCGTGGTACGTACAGTGCCCGACCCACTCGCGCCAGAACTCCTCCGTCGCCTCCAGCGACTGCTCCGGCTCGGGCAGCGGCGGCGGCTCCTTGTGCGAGGGCTGCCAGGAGATGGTGAACGCGATCCGGTCACCGGCGGCGACGGTGAAGTCCGCGTACGTGGTCAGGTTCTCGCCGTAGGTCTCCGCGGGTGTGTCGAACCACACCGAGTCCGGGCCGGCGACGGCGACCGTCCGCGTCTCGTGCCGGTGCACCCAGGGCACGACCCGGCCGTAGGAGAAGCGCATGCGCAGCGTCGAGCGCATCGGGACCCGGCCGGTGACGCCCTCCACGATGCGGATCACCTGCGGGGCGCCGTCGCGCGGGGGCATGAAATCGGTCACGCGGACCGTGCCGCGCGGGGTGTCGTACTCCGATTCCAGGATCAGCGAGTCGCCGCGGTAGCCGCGCCGGGTGGCCGAGGGCGGCTCCGCGCCGTCCGGGAAGACCGGGCCCAGCCGCCAGAAGCCGTGTTCCTCGGTGCCCAGCAGACCGGCGAAGATGGCATGCGAGTCGAAGCGGGGCAGGCACAGCCAGTCGACCGTGCCGTCCCGGCAGACCAGGGCAGCGGTCTGCATGTCTCCGATGAGTGCGTAGTCTTCGATGCGCCCGGCCACGTGCAACTCCAGTCGAACGGCCACGTCACCCCGCAAATGGGGGCTGTCGCTTGGTGAGGTCAAGGGGTCTTGGTAGTACGTCGTCGAGCGGTGAGGCAAACCGCCGGCCGTGGGGCACGACGACGGACCTTGCGCACACCACTGCTCAACGAACTGACGAGCTCTCGATGTTCCGGTCGGATACGGGCGGGGGTGGTGCCGTCTTGCCGGCCCTGCTCGGCAGCGAGTGTCCGAGCAGGATACGACGCACGTTCATGATCCGCGTGCCGCTCCGGACAACCTGCCTGCGCCGAACGGGTGAGCGCCGGGTGAGGAAACCGTGACCGCCACGCACCGCTGACGACGCGTGTGCGGAGGGTGCCCGGAGGCCCTACCCGTCCGGCGCTGATACCCTGGTAGCCCGTGGACCGGTGGGCAGGAAACCCCCGACCGCAGCGACGGCGCCTCAGCCGGAAAACCCGGGTTCCCCGGGCCGGAGCGCCGTACCGCACGACAATTCGCGACCACGGGAGCCCCCTCTTGGCCATGCCGCCCGCTGCTTTCCGAAACAGCACAGCAACGACGACCAAGCACATCTTCGTCACCGGGGGTGTCGCCTCCTCGCTCGGCAAGGGCCTCACCGCCTCCAGCCTGGGCATGCTGCTCAAGGCCCGGGGCCTGCGCGTCGTGATGCAGAAGCTCGACCCGTACCTGAACGTCGACCCGGGCACGATGAACCCGTTCCAGCACGGTGAGGTGTTCGTCACCAACGACGGCGCCGAGACCGACCTGGACATCGGCCACTACGAGCGCTTCCTCGACCGCGACCTGGACGGCTCGGCCAACGTCACCACCGGCCAGGTGTACTCGACCGTGATCGCCAAGGAGCGGCGCGGCGAGTACCTCGGCGACACCGTGCAGGTCATCCCGCACATCACCAACGAGATCAAGCACCGCATCCGGCGGATGGCCACCGACGAGGTGGACGTCGTCATCACCGAGGTCGGCGGCACGGTCGGCGACATCGAGTCGCTGCCGTTCCTGGAGACCGTCCGCCAGGTCCGCCACGAGGTCGGCCGGGACAACGTCTTCGTGGTGCACATCTCGCTGCTGCCCTACATCGGCCCGTCCGGCGAGCTGAAGACCAAGCCGACCCAGCACTCGGTGGCCGCGCTGCGCAACATCGGCATCCAGCCGGACGCGATCGTGCTGCGCTGCGACCGCGAGGTGCCCACCGCCATCAAGCGCAAGATCTCGCTGATGTGCGACGTGGACGAGGCCGCCGTCGTCGCCTGCCCCGACGCCCGCTCGATCTACGACATCCCGAAGGTCATCCACGGCGAGGGCCTGGACGCCTACGTGGTGCGCAAGCTCGACCTGCCCTTCCGCGACGTGGACTGGACGACCTGGGACGACCTGCTCGACCGCGTTCACAACCCCGACCACGAGATCACCCTCGCCCTGGTCGGCAAGTACATCGACCTGCCCGACGCCTATCTGTCGGTGACCGAGGCGCTGCGCGCCGGCGGCTTCGCCAACCGGGCCCGGGTGAAGATCAAGTGGGTCACCTCCGACGACTGCAAGACCGCGGCCGGCGCCGCGCAGCAGCTCGGCGACGTGGACGGCATCTGCATCCCGGGCGGCTTCGGCGACCGCGGTGTGCTCGGCAAGGTCGGCGCGATCCGCTACGCCCGCGAGAACAAGGTGCCGCTGCTCGGCCTCTGCCTGGGCCTCCAGTGCATCGTGATCGAGGCCGCGCGCAACCTGGCCGACGTCGCGGACGCCAACTCCACCGAGTTCGACCCGGCCACCGCCCACCCGGTGATCTCCACCATGGCCGAGCAGCTCGACATCGTCGCCGGCGAGGGCGACATGGGCGGCACCATGCGGCTGGGCATGTACCCGGCGAAGCTGGCCGAGGGCTCCATCGTGCGCGAGGTGTACGACGGCAAGGAGTACGTCGAGGAGCGCCACCGCCACCGCTACGAGGTGAACAACGCCTACCGCGCCGAACTGGAGAAGAAGGCGGGCATCCTCTTCTCCGGCACCTCCCCGGACGGCAAGCTCGTGGAGTACGTCGAGTACCCGCGCGATGTGCACCCCTACCTGGTCGCCACCCAGGCCCACCCCGAGCTGCGCTCGCGCCCGACCCGCCCGCACCCGCTCTTCGCCGGCCTGGTGAAGGCGGCGGTCGAGCGGAAGATCGCCGAGTAACACACCGGGTTGTACGGTTGCCGGGGTGCACACCTGCCGAAGGTGGGCACCCCGGTTTTTCGTAGGCGGTGCCGGCCGCGGGCCGCGGCGTGTGTGGGAAGGACAGGGCATGACGATCAAGGACACCCCCGAGGAGTGGGAGATCCGGGGGAGCCGGACCCCGTTCACCGGGGCCAAGACCTCCGTCCGCACCGACGAGGTGGTCATGCCCGACGGCTCGGTGGTCGGCCGCGACTACCAGGTCCACCCCGGTTCCGTGGCCGTCCTCGCCCTGGACGGCGAGGACCGGGTGCTGGTCCTCCGCCAGTACCGCCATCCCGTGCGCGAGCGGCTGTGGGAGATCCCGGCCGGCCTGCTCGACGTGCCCGGCGAGAACCCGCTGCACGCCGCGCGGCGCGAGCTGTACGAGGAGGCGCACGTCAAGGCGGAGGACTGGCGGGTGCTGACGGACGTGTACACCACCCCCGGCGGCTGCGACGAGGCGGTGCGGATCTTCCTCGCCCGGGACCTGTCGGAGGCGGAGGGCGAGCGCTTCGCGGCCGAGCACGAGGAGACCGACATGGAGCTGGCCCGGGTGCCGGTGGAGGAGCTGGTGCGCGGCGTCCTCGCGGGCGACCTGCACAACAACTGCCTCGCGGTCGGCGTGCTCTCCCTCGTCGCGGCCCGGCACGGCGCCGGCCCGGACGCCCTGCGCCCGGCCGACGCGCCCTGGCCGGCCCGGCCCTTCGCGTCCTGAGCCGCGGGTGCTCTGTGGGTGCACGGCAGGTGCTCCGCGGGTGCGCCCTCCCCGCCCGTTCCGGTGTGACGATCGCTTGATCCGATTGGGCGATGTATCCGCGCTGCTCGTCACGGCACGTCGCAGAGCGTGAACTAGGCTCTGGAAACGCCCGTACCGAAGACCCGGTGGGCTGGCGCGTGCAGTGGGACGGGAGTGTGGCCCGTGACGGATCAGGCGGTGGACGCGGACGGCGCGAACCTGTCCGGGACCGACCGGTCACCGGCGGCCGCGCCGGGCCTCTTCCTGGGCCGCACACGGGAGTTGAAGGAGCTGCGCGCCGACATCGAGCGCGCCGGTCTTGATACCATCTCCGGCCGCAAGGCGCCCCGCGCGCGGGTCCTGCTCATCGCCGGCCGCCCCGGCTCCGGCCGCACCGCGCTCGCCGAGGAACTGGTCCGCCAGATCGCCGAGCGTTACCCGGACGGCGTGCTGCGCGCCCGCCTCGCCGAGCCCGACGGCGCCCCCGTCCCGGTCGAGCGCGCCGCCGGCGACCTGCTCGCCGCCCTCGGCCTGCCCGTCCCGCCCGGCGCCGCCGAGGACGACCTGAGCCAGGCGCTGCGCACCGCCCTCGCCGAGCGGCGCGTGCTGCTCCTGCTGGACGACGCGGCCGGCGCCGAGCAGGTCGACCCGCTGCTGCCGGACAACGCCGACTGCCTGCTGGTCGCCGTCTCCCGGGGCCCGCTCACCGGCATCGCCGACGTCCGCCCCTGCACGCTCGGCGGCCTCGACGCCAAGTCCGGGGTGGAACTGCTGGCCCAGCACATCGACCCGGTGCGCATCACCGTCGACCCGCGCGCCGCCGAGTCCCTGGTGGAGGTGTGCCAGGGCCAGCCCGCCGCGCTCACCCTGGCGGGCGGCTGGCTCGCCGCCCGCCCCAAGGCGGCCGTCTCCGATCTCGCCAAGCAGCTGCACGCCGATCTGGACGAGGGCGCCGTGCTCGACCGCGTCCTGCGGTTCGTCCACGACTCCCTGCCCGGCTCCGCGGCCCGGGTGCTGCGCCTGCTCGCCCTCGCCCCGGCCGGCGCCGTCGACCCGCAGACCGCCTCCGCGCTCGCCGGCTGCTCGCTGGAGAGCGCCCGGGACCTGCTCGACGACTTCGCCGCCCTCGGTCTGCTGCGCACCGTCGCCTCCCCGCTGCCGAGCTACGAGGTGCCCGGCTGTCTGCACCCGGCCCTCGCGGCCCTCGCCGAGCGCCTGGAGCGCCCCGCCGAGCTCCAGCTGGCCCGGGCCCGGATGCTGGAGCGGACGGTGCGGCTGCTCCAGTCCTGCCGGGCGATCACCGAGACCGACAGCGCCGAGACCCGCGAACGGCTGGGCAGCCTGCCCCCCGGCCTGCGCTTCCCGCATCCCCGGGCCGCCGACCAGTGGCTGCGCGCCCGCCGGCCCGCCCTGCTCGCCGCCGCCCGGCTCGCGGTCGCCGACGGGGAGCTGGACACCCTCGCCCGCCGGCTGATGTCCCAGCTGGTCCGGGCCATGGTCGCCCACCTGGGCACCCAGGCCGCCGCCGGCGACCTCTACGGCATCCACCGCCTGGTGCTGGACGTGGCCCGGCGCCGCCATCTGCCCCGAGAGCAGGCCGCCGCACTGCTCAACCTCGCCGATCTGGACGCCCGCACCGGCCGGACCGCCGACGCCCTGGCCCGCTACCGGGCCGCGCTGGACGCCGGACGCGCCGCGAACGACCCGTACGCGACCGGCAGGGCGATGGAATCCGTAGGCGGCGCCCACCAGGAGCTGGGCGACTTCGACCGGGCGGCCGACTGGTTCGGCCGGGCGCTCGCCCAGCGCCTGGCGCGCGACGAACGCGAGGACGCCGCCCGGCTCTACGGCCGGATCGCGACCGCCCACACCTACGCGGGCCGCTACGGCGAGGCGCTGCGCAACTGGCGGGCCGCCGTCGCCGCGCACCGCAAGGCGGGCGATGTCGCCGCGCACGCCCGGGCGTTGAGCGAACTCGCGCGCGTCCAGGAGTACGCCGGGCGGCCCGCCGACTGCCTGCGCACCTGCCAGGAGGCCGTGGAGCTGGCCCGCCGCGCCGAGGACGTACGGCTCCAGGCGGCGCTCCAACTGCGGCTCGCCGACACCCTGGAGCGACTCGGCGATCCGGCCGCCGCCGCGCTGCACCGGGGCGCCGCCGAACGCCTGCTCGCCGGCGAAATCCGGCCGCCCGGCCCCGCCGACGCGTCCACGGCCCAGGACGGTCAGGACGGCACATCACGGGAACAGGCCGCTGACGCCTGCGAAATCCGCAGCACGCCTGGTGAAGATTGATGCAATGAAAGGCTAGACAGGGAGAACGCCTTCATTAGACTGGCTCTGCCGCTCGTTCTCCTGCGGTGTCTCCTGGTATGCCCGTGCGTGCCGGGGTACGTCTTGTATTGCCCCACATTCCCTGAGCCAAGGACCGTGATCGACGTGAAGGTCGGCATCCCCCGCGAGGTCAAGAACAACGAGTTCCGGGTGGCCATCACCCCCGCCGGCGTGCACGAGCTGGTGCGCAACGGCCACCAGGTCGTCGTCGAGCGGAACGCCGGCGTCGGCTCCTCGATCCCGGACGCGGAGTACGTGGCCGCCGGCGCCGAGATCCTGGAGACGGCCGACGAGGTGTGGGCCGCCGCCGACCTGCTGCTGAAGGTCAAGGAGCCGGTCGCCGAGGAGTACCACCGCCTCCGCAAGGACCAGATCCTCTTCACCTACCTGCACCTGGCCGCCTCCAAGGAGTGCACGGACGCGCTGCTGGAGTCCGGCACCACGGCGATCGCCTACGAGACGGTCGAGCTGCCGGGCCGCGCGCTGCCGCTGCTCGCCCCGATGTCCGAGGTCGCGGGCCGCCTCGCCCCGCAGGTCGGCGCCTACCACCTGATGGCCGCCGCGGGCGGTCGCGGTGTGCTGCCGGGCGGCGTCCCGGGCGTGCCGGCCGGCAAGGCCGTCATCATCGGCGGCGGCGTCTCCGGCTGGAACGCCGCGCAGATCGCCATCGGCCTGGGCTTCCACGTGACCCTGCTCGACAAGGACATCAACAAGCTCAAGGAGGCCGACAAGATCTTCGGGACGAAGATCCAGACCGTCGTCTCCAACACCTTCGAGCTGGAGAAGGCTTGCCTGGACGCCGACCTCGTCGTCGGCGCGGTGCTCATCCCGGGCGCCAAGGCCCCCAAGCTGGTCACCAACGAGCTGGTCTCCCGGATGAAGTCCGGAAGTGTCCTTGTCGACATCGCGATCGACCAGGGCGGCTGCTTCGAGGACTCGCACGCCACCACGCACGCCGAGCCGACCTTCCGGGTCCACGAGTCGGTGTTCTACTGCGTGGCCAACATGCCCGGCGCGGTGCCCAACACCTCCACCTACGCGCTGACCAACGCCACGCTGCCCTACATCGTCTCGCTCGCCAACAACGGCTGGGTCGAGGCGCTGCGCCGCGACGCCGCGCTCGCCAAGGGTCTCAACACCCATGACGGCAAGGTCGTTTACAAGGAGGTCGCCGAGGCGCACCACCTGGAGCACGTCGCGCTGGAGACCCTGCTCGGCTGACCCGGACGGCCGCGCCGCCGGCCAAGTGCCCAGGGGTCACAAGGCGATACGTCAACATGTGTCGTCAACCCCGCCCACCCGGCCGGACCTTGCCCGACAAGGTCCGGCCGGGTGTGTGTATGGTCACTTCGCCGCACTCGGCCAACTCGCCTCGAACGCAACCATTCGACCGATTCACGCACCGGTGAAACCTGCTGTGCGACGGTTGTACGCCCTTGACAGGGGGATGTTCCATTGCCGACACATCGGGCCGGGTCCGGCGGATTGTGTTGCTGCGGACGCCCGACACGCCATAGAGTCGCCGAACGTCGGCATGGTGCCACGCTGACCTGTCTAGAAGTTTCCTGGTCACCAAGGAGGTAAGACGACTTGTGAATGAGTCGACATTTACTCCCGGGGGTGGTCAACCAGGAATGCCTGCGCGGGGCCAGGGCTCCACGGGGCTCCAGGCTGTCGGCTCCGTAGCTGTGCGCACCTTCGCAGCCCACCAGGGTCACCGGTTCCCAGGGGTGACCCAGCCAGGACACCAGAGCATGGATGGCCATCACGTGAACGCCATGGCCGGCGACGGAAGTGGCGCGCCCCACAACCACTTCGCCGACTACGACGAACTGCCCGAGGGGCACTTCTACGACCCCGACGCCGAGTACGAGCCCGATCCCGAGTACGCGGCCACGCTCGCGCCCGACGCGGCCCGCCAGCGCCGTGAGCGCGTCGGTCCGACCGGACGCCCGCTGCCGTACTTCCCGATCCCGGGCCCGCTGACCGAGCACGGCCCCGCGAAGATCATCGCGATGTGCAACCAGAAGGGCGGCGTCGGCAAGACGACGTCGACCATCAACCTGGGCGCCGCGCTCGCGGAGTACGGCCGCCGGGTGCTGCTCGTGGACTTCGACCCGCAGGGCGCGCTGTCGGTCGGTCTCGGCGTCAACCCGATGGAGCTGGACCTCACCGTCTACAACCTGCTCATGGAGCGGGGCATGTCTGCGGACGAGGTGCTGCTCAAGACGGCGGTCCCCAACATGGACCTGCTGCCCAGCAACATCGACCTGTCGGCGGCCGAGGTCCAGCTGGTCTCCGAGGTCGCCCGCGAGTCGACGCTGCAGCGCGCGCTGAAGCCGCTGCTGGACGACTACGACTACATCGTCATCGACTGCCAGCCCTCGCTCGGCCTGCTCACCGTCAACGCGCTCACCGCGGCGCACAAGGTGATCGTGCCGCTGGAGTGCGAGTTCTTCGCGCTGCGCGGGGTCGCGCTGCTCACCGAGACCATCGAGAAGGTCCAGGAGCGGCTCAACCCCGATCTGGAGCTGGACGGCATCCTCGCCACGATGTACGACTCGCGCACCGTGCACAGCCGCGAGGTGCTCGCGCGGGTCGTCGAGGCGTTCGACGACCACGTGTACCACACGGTCATCGGCCGCACGGTCCGCTTCCCGGAGACCACGGTCGCCGGTGAGCCGATCACCACGTACGCCTCCAACTCCGTCGGCGCCGCCGCCTACCGCCAGCTCGCCAGGGAGGTGCTCGCCCGGTGTCACGCCGAGTGAGTCTGCCCGGGGCCGACGAACTGTTCCGCACCACAGGGGGGTCGGCGCTCCAGGCGTCCGCTCCCCGGCGCCAGGCCGGCGGCGAGGGCCGGGTGCCCGCGCCCGCGGGGGAGAGCGATCCCTCCGCCGCCCCGGCGGAGGACGCCCCGCAGTCGGTGCCCGCGCAGGGCGGCGACGGCTCGGGCGCGGAGCACGCGGCGGCCGACGCCGAGCCGGCCGGGACCGGTGAGTCCCGCAGCCGGGGCGCGACGGAGGCCGCGGAGCGGTCCGGCCGCCGTGCGGGCGCGGCGGAGGCCGGCGGGGAGGCCCCGTCGCGCAAGCGCGGACGGGCGGCGGCCCGGCGGCCCAGCGGGCGGGAACGGCACGACGAGAAGATCACGGTCTACGTCTCCGCCGAGGAGCTGATGGACCTGGAGCACGCGCGGCTGGTGCTGCGCGGCGAACACGGGCTGGCCGTCGACCGCGGGCGCATCGTCCGCGAGGCGGTCGCGGTCGTCCTCGCCGATCTGGAGAGCCGCGGGGACGCCAGCATCCTCGTACGCCGGCTGCGCGGGCGGTAGCGGTAGCCTGCGGAGGCCATGACCTCGAACGACCTTCCCCCGGCCGGCCCGGGCCGCAGACGCGCACTGGGCAGGGGACCGGGCGCGACCACCCCGCCCGCACCCGCGGAGCCCGCGCGACCCCGGTCCACGACGCCGCCCGACGAGCAGACGCGCCCCGACGCCCCGGCGGCGACCGCCGAGCCGGAGCCGCCGAGGGCGCCGGAGCAGCCCGACGGCCCGGCCCGGCCCCGGACGACCGCGGCCCCGGGGCGGCCGACACGGCCCGAGACGGCGACACCGACGTCCGACGAGCCCGCACGGTCCGGACCCGCACGGTCCCAGGTGCCCGCAGCGCCCGTAGAGGCCGCAGTGCCCGCGGCCGTAGAGCCCACAGCTGCCGCAGCGCCCGCGGTGTCCGCGGCGCCCGTGGTGCGGGCCGAGGGGGAAACGCTCCTTCCGCGGCCGGCGGGCGGCCCTGGCTCGGTGGACGCCGACGGGGACGAGGAGGGCTCCGGGATCTTCAAGGTCCGGCTCGCCAACTTCGAGGGACCCTTCGATCTGCTGCTCCAGCTGATCGCCAAGCACAAGCTCGACGTCACCGAGGTCGCGCTGTCGAAGGTGACCGACGAGTTCATGGCGTACATCCGGGCGATGGGCCCGGACTGGGACCTGGACGAGACGACCGAGTTCCTGGTCGTGGCCGCCACGCTGCTCGACCTCAAGGCGGCCCGGCTGCTGCCCGCCGCCGAGGTGGAGGACGAGGCCGACCTCGCCCTGCTGGAGGCCCGCGACCTGCTCTTCGCCCGGCTGCTCCAGTACCGCGCGTACAAGCGGATCGCCGACATCTTCAACCGGCGGCTGGACGAGGAGGCGCGCCGCTATCCGCGTACCGTCGGCCTCGAACCCCAGCACGCCGCACTGCTGCCCGAGGTCGTCATCAGCATCGGCCCGGAGGGCTTCGCCCGGCTCGCCGTCAAGGCGATGCAGCCGAAGCCCCGGCCGCAGGTGTACGTCGACCACATCCACGCGCCGCTGGTCAGCGTGCAGGAGCAGGCCGCGATCGTGGTGGCCCGGCTGCGCGAGCTGGGCGAGACCGGCTTCCGCACCCTGGTCGAGGACACCGACGACACCCTGACCGTCGTCGCCCGCTTCCTCGCGCTGCTGGAGCTGTACCGGGAGAAGGCCGTCGCCCTGGAGCAGGAGACGGCCCTGGGCGAGCTGACCGTGCGCTGGACCGGCGGCGACGGCGACGGGACGCCGAAGGTCACCGACGAGTTCGACCGGCCGCCCGAGCCGCCCGAGAAGACCCAGGAGGAGAGGAAGCCGTGAGCGAGGAGAGAGCCGGGGCACCGGCCGGGCCGCCCACCGTCGCCGATCTCGACCTCAAGCCCGCCCTTGAGGCCGTCCTGATGGTCGTGGACGAACCCGCGACCGAGGAGCAGCTGGCGAAGACCCTCCAGCGGCCCCGGCGGCAGATCGCGGACGCGCTGCGCGAGCTGGCCGACGAGTACACCGCGCAGGGCCGCGGCTTCGAGCTGCGCACGGTCGCCGGGGGCTGGCGCTACTACACCCGTCCCGCGTACGCGGCGGCCGTGGAGGACTTCGTCCTGGACGGCCAGCAGGCCCGGCTCACCCAGGCCGCGCTGGAGACCCTGGCCGTGGTCGCCTACCGTCAGCCGGTCAGCCGCAGCAGGGTCTCCGCGGTGCGCGGAGTCAACTGCGACGGCGTGATGCGCACCCTGCTCCAGCGGGGGCTGGTCCAGGAGGCGGGCGCGGAACCCGAAACAGGTGCGATCCTGTACACGACGACGAACTACTTCCTGGAGCGGATGGGCCTGCGCGGTCTGGACGAGCTCCCGGAGCTCGCGCCCTTCCTCCCGGAGGCGGAGGCGATCGAGGCCGAGACCCAGGAAGGGGTGCCGTCGTTCGACCCGGACGCCCCCGATGACGGCCCGGGTCCCCGGACGACCGTCCGGGGGTACGACGACGCAGACGACCAGACGGACATTTGATGCGAAGCAGCGGCAGGAACGGCGGAAACGGCGGGCGCGGCAACCACCGCGGCGCCGGCAACGACAGGGACGACAAGCAGGGGCAGGGCCGCCCCCGCAAGCCCCGCCCCGAGGAGCGCCGCTACGACGTGGGCCCCGGCGCCACGAAGGACGGCCCGAAGGCGGGCCGCGGCGGCGCCGCCCGCGGCGGCGCCAAGGGCGGCCCCCGGCAGGCCCAGGACCGCGGCGGCCGCACCGCCCCGGCGCGCTCGCGCGAGTACGAGGCGCGGGCCGAGGAGCGCAACCGCGAGCGCTACGCCGGCAAGAAGGACGTCAAGCCGCCCAAGACCTTCCCCGGCGCCGAGCAGGAGGGCGAGCGGCTGCAGAAGGTGCTCGCCCGCGCCGGCTACGGTTCGCGGCGCGCCTGCGAGGAGCTGATCGAGCAGGCCCGCGTGGAGGTCAACGGCGAGATCGTGCTGGAGCAGGGCAAGCGGGTCGACCCGGAGAAGGACGAGGTCAAGGTCGACGGCCTGACCGTGGCCACGCAGTCGTACCAGTTCTTCTCGCTGAACAAGCCGGCCGGCGTCGTCTCCACCATGGAGGACCCCGAGGGCCGTCAGTGCCTGGGCGACTACGTCACCAACCGCGAGACGCGGCTGTTCCACGTGGGCCGGCTGGACACCGAGACCGAGGGCGTCATCCTGCTCACCAACCACGGCGAGCTGGCGCACCGCCTCACCCACCCCAAGTACGGCGTGCGCAAGACCTACCTCGCGCACATCGTCGGCCCCATCCCGCGCGACCTGGGCAAGCAGCTCAAGGACGGCATCCAGCTGGAGGACGGGTACGCGCGCGCGGACCACTTCCGGGTGGTCGAGCAGACCGGCAAGAACTACCTGGTCGAGGTCACCCTGCACGAGGGCCGCAAGCACATCGTGCGCCGGATGCTGGCCGAGGCCGGCTTCCCCGTCGACAAGCTGGTGCGCACCGCCTTCGGCCCCATCACCCTGGGCGACCAGAAGTCCGGCTGGCTGCGCCGGCTGTCCAACACCGAGGTCGGCATGCTGATGCAGGAGGTCGACCTCTAGAGACCGGCGCCCCGGGGGATCACGGTCTCCAGGGGCTGGTCTCCAAGGGCTCTTGGCAGGCCGAGGCGTGGCGGACGCGGTGCAGGAAGTCCGCCACGCGGCGCCGGTCGGGCTCCGCGGGCAGGGGCGTGCGCTCGGCGGCCGCCCCGGCCTCGTCCGCCAGGCGGGCCATCCAGGACTCGACCCGGGGCCAGGCCACCTCGCCCCGCTTCACCGCGAGCAGGCTCTCCCGCTCGGCGCCCACGTCCACGGTGAGGCGGCCGGTGCGCAGCAGATCGCGGGCGCTGGTCAGCAGGCGCAGCAGATGCATGGCGTGCTTCCAGCGCGGGGCGCCGTGCGTGCGCAGGTCGGCGTCGAGCTTGCGGCGCTGGCCCAGCGCGTAGCCCGTGAAACTGTCGTACACCCCGCGGGACAGGAACGCCTCCCGCAGGGCGAGCAGCTCGCGGCCGGTGGCGTCGGCGTGCTCGACCAGCGGGGAGTGCAGGCACTCCAGGATGTTGGGGTTCGCGCGCAGGGCCAGTTCGCAGAAGCGTTCCAGTTCCCAGCTGAACTGCTCGGGCAGCGGGCCGTCCACGTGCGCCGGCGGCTTCTCGAAGCGCCAGAACAGCGCGGTGGGGGCCACGTAGACGCCCCGCAGGTCCGTGTCGCTGTCGTCCGTGGCCAGCCCGAAGGCGCGCGAGCCCATGACACAGGCGTAGATCGTGTGGTCGCGTACCAGGTTCTCGGGCTGCATGGCCCGGAGCGTACGCGCGACCTCAGGTCAGGCGAATCGAATTTCCCGACACCTCGATCTTCTTCGGGGCCAGCGGGTGGGTCGCCGGACCGTGCGCCACCGAGCCGTCGGCCACGTGGAACATGCTGCCGTGGCAGGGGCAGTCGATGGTGCCGTCCGCGACCTTGGCCACCGTGCAGCCCTGGTGCGTGCAGACGGCCGAGAAGGCCTTGAACTCGCCCTTCTTCGGCTGGGTGACGACGATCTTGTGCTCGGCGAAGACCTTGCCGCCGCCGACCGGGATGTCGCTGGTGCGGGTCAGCTCCTGCGCCATGGCGCTCGGCGCCGCGGACGTGGCCGCCGCCGCGGAGGAGACCGGCGCCGAGGCGGCGGGGGACCGCTCGGTCGAGCCGGTGCCGGCCGAGTTCGAGTCGCTGCAACCGGCGACGAGCGCTGCGGCGCCCGTCGCGAGAACCGTGCGCCGGGACGATCCCGTCGATCCCGTCGATCCCTGAGTCATGCCGTCGCTCCGAGGGGTGCCGAGGTGGGAGAGCGCTCCGAGTGGAGCGGGCAGCATCCTTCCACCGACAACGCCCAGGACGAAGCAAATCGGCAGGGAGTCCCGCGAATCGCTCTTTTCCCTCCCTTTGCCTCATCCGTCTCAGCGGGCGGGCGGCGCGCACCGGCCGTACCGAGGCTGACTAGGCTGGACGCCTGTCCCATGTCCCATCACATGTCAGCGAGGAGCAGCACCGTGGCGGTACGAGCGGTCCGGGGAGCCGTCCAGCTGGAGCGGGACGAGGCGGGTCACATGAGCGAGCAGGTGGAGGCCCTGCTCACCGCCGTCCTGGAACGGAACGGTCTGACCGCCGACGACCTGATCAGCATCTGGTTCACGGCCACCCCCGACCTGCACAGCGACTTCCCGGCGGCCGCGGCCCGCAAGCTCGGCATCGTCGACGTGCCGCTGATCTGCGCCCAGGAGCTGGACATCGCGGGCGCCATGCCCCGCGTGGTGCGCGTCCTCGCGCACATCGAGTCCGACCGGCCGCGCGCCCGGATCGCCCACGTCTACCTCGGCGCCGCCGCCGCCCTGCGCAAGGACATCGCCCAGTGAGGACCGCACTCGTCATCGGCACCGGGCTCATCGGCACCTCCGCCGCCCTCGCCCTGACCGGGCGCGGCGTCGCCGTGCACCTGGCCGACCACGACCCCGGGCAGGCCCGGACGGCCGCCGCGCTCGGCGCCGGCACCGACGAGGCCCCGGACGGGCCCGTGGACCTCGCGATCGTGGCCGCCCCGCCCGCCTACGTCGCCGACGTCCTCGCCGACGCCATGCGCCGGGGCGTGGCCCGCGGCTACCTGGACGTGGCCAGCGTCAAGGGCGGCCCACGCCGCGAGCTGGAGGCCCTCGGCCTCGACCTGACCGGCTACCTCGGCACCCACCCCATGGCGGGCCGGGAGAAGTCCGGCCCGCTGGCCGCGACCGCCGACCTCTTCGAGGGCCGCCCCTGGGTGCTCACCCCGACCCGCGACACCGACACCGAGGTGCTGAACCTCGCGCTGGAGCTGGTCTCGCACTGCCGCGCGGTGCCGGTCGTCATGGACGCCGACGCCCACGACCGCGCCGTCGCCCTGGTCTCCCACATGCCGCACCTGGTCTCCAGCCTGGTCGCCGCGCGCCTGGAGCACGCCGAGGAGACCGCCGTACGGCTGTGCGGGCAGGGCATCCGGGACGTGACCCGGATCGCCGCCTCCGATCCGCGCATGTGGATCGACATCCTCTCCGCCAACCCCGGGCCCGTCGCCGACCTGCTCTCCGAGGTCGCCGCCGACCTGACGGAGGCGGTCCGGTCGCTGCGCGCGCTCCAGTCCGCCGACGGGGACGAGCGCGGCGAGGGCGCCGCCGGCATCGCGGACGTGCTGCGCCGGGGCAACGCCGGCCAGGTCCGGGTGCCCGGCAAGCACGGGGCCGCGCCGCAGTCGTACGAGGCCGTCGTCATCCTCATCGACGACCAGCCCGGCCAGCTGGCCCGCATCTTCGCCGACGCCGGCCTGGCCGGGGTCAACATCGAGGACGTCCGCATCGAGCACGCGACCGGCCAGCAGGCCGGCCTGGTCCAGCTCCTGGTCGAGCCGAAGGCCGCCCCGGTCCTCGGCGCGTCCCTGCGCGAGCGGGGCTGGGCGGTCCGCCAGTAGCGGGGGCCCCAGCACTAGGCCGTCAGGAGGGCTTCGTGGAGCCAGTAACCTTGTGCGGGGCGCCCTCGCGCCCCGCCCACCCGTCCTCCACCCTTCACCAGGAAGGTGCCCCGCTGTGGAAAACGGCGCCGCCCGGACCGCCCCGCCCGTGATTGTCGCCATCGACGGCCCCTCCGGCACGGGCAAGTCGAGCACGTCCAAGGCCGTCGCCGCGCAGCTCGGCCTCAGCTACCTCGACACCGGCGCCCAGTACCGGGCGATCACCTGGTGGATGGTGACCAACGGCATCGACGTCGAGGACCCGACCGCGATCGCCGCCGTGGCCGGCAAGCCCGAGATCGTCTCCGGCACCGACCCGGCCCACCCGACGATCACCGTCGACGGCGTGGACGTGGCGGGCCCGATCCGCACCCAGGAGGTCACCTCCCAGGTCAGCGCGGTCAGCGCCGTGCCGGAGGTGCGGACCGCCATCACCGAGCTCCAGCGCTCGCTGGCCGCCGCCGCCCCGGCCGGCATAGTCGTCGAGGGCCGCGACATCGGCACCACCGTGCTGCCCGACGCGGACCTGAAGATCTTCCTCACCGCCTCCCCGGAGGCGCGGGCCGCCCGCCGCAGCGGCGAGCTGAAGGGCGCCGACGTCAAGGCCACCCGCGAGGCCCTGATCAAGCGGGACGCCGCCGACTCCACCCGCAAGACCTCCCCGCTGGCCAAGGCCGGCGACGCGGTCGAGGTGGACACCACCGACCTGACGCTGGCCCAGGTCGTCGAGTGCGTCGTCACCCTGGTCGAGGAGAAGAGAGCCGCGAAGTGAGCGCTGCTCCGGAGCGCACGGCGGGGCCGCCGTCGGAGCGCGGCGCCGACGTCGGCCGCCGGATCGGCGTCGGACTGATGTACGGGCTGTGGCGCCCGCGGGTGCTGGGCGCCTGGAAGGTGCCCGCGAGCGGTCCGGCGATCCTCGCCGTCAACCACTCGCACAACATCGACGGCCCGATGGTCATGGGCGTGGCGCCCCGGCCGGTGCACTTCCTGATCAAGAAGGAGGCGTTCGTCGGCCCGCTCGGCTCCTTCCTGACCGGCATCGGACAGCTGGAGGTGGACCGCCGCACCGCCGACCGCACCGCCATCACCCGGGCCCTCGGCGTCCTGGACGCCGGCGGCGTCCTCGGCATCTTCCCGGAGGGCACCCGGGGCGAGGGCGACTTCGCCTCGCTGCGCGCGGGCCTCGCCTACTTCGCGGTCCGCAGCGGGGCGCCCATCGTCCCGGTGGCGGTGCTGGGAAGCGCCGAGCGCGGCGGCACACTGGTGAAGGCGCTGCCGCCGCTGCGCTCCCGCGTGGACGTCGTCTTCGGCGCCCCGTTCCAGGCCGGCGACGGCTCCGGGCGGCGCACCCGCAAGGCGCTGGACGAGGCCACCGAGCGGATCCAGAAGCAGCTGGCCGCCCACCTGGAGAACGCCAGGCGGCTGACCGGCCGCCGGGCGAGACTTGAGTAGTGGATCACCGCGCACCCGCGGCGCTCCACCGACCACCACGATGAACTACGAGGTACGGACTTCATGAACGACGACATCCAGCCCGACGGCTCGGCCGAGCACGAGTACGAGCACGGGGCGCTCGGCGACGCCGAGTACGCGGAGTTCATGCAGCTCGCCGCGGACGAGGGCTTCGACGTCGAGGCCGTCGAGGGCGCCATCGAGGAGGCCGGGCACGGCCCGCTGCCGGTGCTCGCCGTGGTCGGCCGCCCCAATGTCGGCAAGTCGACCCTGGTGAACCGGATCATCGGCCGCCGCGAGGCCGTGGTCGAGGACAAGCCGGGCGTCACCCGCGACCGCGTCACCTACGAGGCCGAGTGGGCGGGCCGCCGCTTCAAGGTCGTCGACACCGGCGGCTGGGAGCAGGACGTCCTCGGCATCGACGCCTCCGTGGCCGCCCAGGCCGAGTACGCCATCGAGGCCGCCGACGCGGTGGTCTTCGTGGTGGACGCCAAGGTCGGCGCCACCGACACCGACGAGGCGGTCGTACGGCTGCTGCGCAAGGCCGGCAAGCCCGTGGTGCTGTGCGCCAACAAGGTGGACGGCCAGAGCGGCGAGTCCGACGCCGCCTACCTGTGGGCGCTCGGCCTCGGTGAGCCGCACCCGGTCTCCGCGCTGCACGGCCGCGGCACCGGCGACATGCTCGACCGCGTCCTGGAGGTGCTGCCCGAGGCGCCGCGCCAGACGTTCGGCGGCGCCGGCCTCGGCGGCCCGCGCCGGGTGGCCCTGATCGGCCGCCCCAACGTCGGCAAGTCCTCGCTGCTGAACAAGGTCGCCGGCGAGGAGCGCGTCGTCGTCGACGAGCTGGCCGGCACCACCCGCGACCCGGTCGACGAGCTGATCGAGCTGGGCGGGATCACCTGGAAGTTCGTGGACACCGCCGGCATCCGCAAGCGCGTCCACCTCCAGCAGGGCGCCGACTACTACGCCTCGCTGCGCACCGCGGCCGCCGTGGAGAAGGCGGAGGTGGCGGTCGTCCTGATCGACGCCTCCGAGTCCGTGTCGGTGCAGGACCAGCGCATCATCACCATGGCGGTGGACGCGGGCCGCGCGCTCGTCGTGGCCTACAACAAGTGGGACACCATGGACGAGGAGCGCCGCTTCTACCTGGAGCGGGAGATCGAGACCGACCTCGCGCAGATCGCCTGGGCGCCGCGGGTGAACGTGTCGGCGCGCACCGGCCGGCACATGGAGAAGCTGGTCCCGGCGATCGAGACGGCGCTGGCCGGCTGGGAGACCCGGGTGCCGACCGGCCGCCTCAACGCCTTCCTCGGCGAGCTGGTCGCCGCGCACCCGCACCCGGTCCGGGGCGGCAAGCAGCCGCGCATCCTGTTCGGCACCCAGGCCGGCACCAAGCCGCCGCGGTTCGTCCTGTTCGCCTCCGGCTTCATCGAGGCCGGCTACCGGCGCTTCATCGAGCGCCGGCTGCGCGAGGAGTTCGGCTTCGAGGGCACCCCGATCCACATCTCGGTGCGGGTGCGCGAGAAGCGCGGCGCGAAGAAGAAGTGACGTGAACGGCGAGAGAGGGCGGCCCCCGACCGGGGGCCGCCCTCTCTCGCCGTCCGGCGCGGGGCCGGCGGGCGGCGTGCGCGGGGTTCAGTCGCCGCGGCGGGCGGGGGGCAGCGCCGCCGGGACGTGGTGCGGACCGGGCTCCGGCCGGCCCAGCGTCCCGACGCGCTGCCACTGCGCCTGCTGCGGCCCGCCGCCGTGCCGGGCGCCGTACGTCCGGCCGCCGTAGGCGACGTACGCGTGCGAGCCCGCGCCGTGCGACAGGTTCCCGAACGCGACGAAGCCCAGGTCCTCCTCGCCGCTGCGGTCACCCGGCAGCGTCCGGTACGACTTGACGTACTCGGCGTAGAGCGCGTCGAAGATCGGCGTGGCCGAGGGGCCGCCGTGGGGGTCCTGGACGGGGCGCGCGGCGGACCGGCTCGGCGAGTAGGGCTGGCGGCGGGGAGCGTCGTATGCGTGCACGTATGTCCCAACGACCCCGGGCCGGAAGGGATGCGGGCTCAGGTGCCGGCCAGCGGCAGCGTGGCCGCGACCAGCCTGCCCTGCGCCGCCGCCCGGTCCAGCGCGTCGCGCAGCAGGTCCTCGCGCGGCTGGCGGCCGATGGCGCCGACCGGCGCGGCGTACAGCAGCACCTGCTGGTGCTTGTTGGCGGCGGCCCGCCAGCCGTCGGTGACCTGGAGCGGCTGGTGCGCCTGCCACCACGCCACCGGGCGGCCGCCGTCGGTGCTGGGCTGCAGGACGGCGTGCAGCTGGCCCACGGCCAGCAGCACCGACCAGCCGTGCAGCACGGGCGGCACGGCGTCGAGGGCGGGCGCCGGCTGGTAGCCCTGCTCCACCAGGAGCTGGAGGAACTCGTCGCCGGGGCCGTTGGTGCCCGGGCGCACGATGGGGGCGGTCGGCTCGACGACGAGCGCGGGGTGCAGCTCACCGGCGATCAGGACCAGGCCGCTGGTCACGCCGAGCACGGCCTGCTCCGGGGCGGCGTGCTGCGGCGCGGTCTGCTGCGGCACGGTCTGCGCCGGCGCCCCGCCGGGGGCGCCCGCGTCCGCGTTGATCGAGCGCACCGCGCCGCGCAGCTGCTCCTCGGTGACCTGGACGACCTGCGAGGGCAGACAGGTGGCGTGGGCGAAGGCGAGGACGGCGGTCTCGTCCCCGACGAACAGGACGGTGCTGGTGCGCTCCTGGGCGGAGTCGCCGGGGGTGCGGCAGGACGTGCAGTCGTAACTGCCCGGGGCGTTGTCTCCGGCGAGCAGCCGGTCGGCCTCTTCGTCGCCGATCTCGGCGCGTACGGCGTCGCTGACGTCGAGCATGCGCGGCACGGGTGGCTCCCTCGGGATGCGGTGCGTGGCGGGACCGGGTGGCTCCCGGCCCAGGAACCGGGAGGGCCCCCGGCTCATGAAGATGACAACGGGCGATCTGTGGCGGGAGTCACGCACCAAGGCGAACGGAATCGAACCATCCTGTGCCCACGGTCACCGGTGGTGCGGAACCCGCCACTCCCTGTCAACTCGTCGCCCTGTAAAGGGGCTTGACCGGGTGAAGTGGGTCACATGGTGGTCGTGCCACAGGTCGACAAATCAGGAAATCAGCGAATGAAGTGGGTGGCCGAAAAAAGCCGTTCCCGCCGGTAACCCCCAACTGGCCTGCCGGAACGGGCGATTGGTTGAAGTGTGCCGCCCGCCCTCCCTACATTCCTCCGCCGGGTGCACCGAGCACCGCCCGGGTACGTCCGCCGACCGCACCGCCCAGCACCACCAGCACTGCTGGCACGACCCCGCACGGCGGACGGGGCGAGCGCGCCGACCGCGTTCTCGCGCGGCGGGCGCGCCACGCCCTGGGGTACCCCGGGTCGTCCGAGAGGGATCCACATGTCCGAATGTGCCCATATCCACGCCGACTCCTCGCCCGAAGGCGCCCGTAGGGCGCGGACGACGGCGGTCCTCGCCGGGGCGGCCCTGCTCGCGCCGCTCGGCCTGCTGACCGCCGCGGGCGGAGCCCACGCCGCGGACAGCGGGGTGTGGGACCGCATCGCCCGGTGCGAGAGCGGCGGCGACTGGCACATCAACACCGGCAACGGCTACTACGGCGGCCTCCAGTTCGCCGCCTCGACCTGGCGCGCCTACGGCGGCGCGGCCTACGCGGCCACCGCCGACCGGGCCTCCAGGTCCCAGCAGATCGCCGTCGCCACCCGGGTCCAGCAGGCCCAGGGCTGGGGCGCGTGGCCCGTGTGCTCGGCCCGCGCCGGAGCGTCCGGCGGCGCGCCGGCGGCCGGTTCGGGCTCCGGGTCGGGTTCCGGCTCCGGGTCGGGTTCCGGCTCGGCCTCCGGGTCCGGCACCGGATCGACGTACAAGGCCCCCAAGACCCGCAGCTCCTACGAGTCGGCCCGGGAGACGGCCCGGCGCGAGAGCCGGAACTCTGCCCCCGCGACCGGGACCGGCGGCGCCGGGCACGGCGGAGCGCACGGCGGCTACACCGTCCGCGCCGGCGACACCCTCAGCGAGATCGCCACCCGCAACGGCACCAGCTGGCAGCGGCTCTACTCCGTCAACGCGTCCGTCATCGGCGGCGACCCCGACCTCATCGTGCCCGGCCAGCGCCTGGCGCTCTGACCCGCGCCGAGGAAGCCAGGCGTCGCGGACCGAACCTGTCCGCGACGCCTGGCAGACTCGCCCCCATGCTGGAGACCTCGGCACGACTGCTGCGGCTGCTCTCCCTGCTCCAGGCCCACCGCCAGTGGTCCGGGGCCGAGCTGGCCGAACGGCTCGGCGTCACCGCGCGCACGGTGCGCCGGGACGTCGACCGGCTGCGCGACCTCGGCTACCCGGTCGACGCCGGCCCCGGCACCGGCGGCGGCTACCGGCTAGGCGCGGGCGCCGAGCTGCCCCCGCTGCTGCTGGACGACGACGAGGCGGTCGCCGTGGCCGTCGGGCTGCGCACCGCCGCCGGACAGGGCATCGAGGGCATCGGCGAGACCTCGGTGCGGGCGCTGGCCAAACTGGAGCAGGTGCTGCCGGCCCGGCTGCGCCGCCGGGTGGGCGCGCTCCACGACTACACGGTGCCGATGCTGCGCACCGCCGGGCCGTCCCCGGTCGACCCCGCCGTCCTGACCGAGCTGGCCCATCTGTGCCGGGACGGGGAGCGGCTGCGCTTCGGGTACCGGGGCCACGACGGCACGGTGAGCCGCCGCAGCGTCGAACCGCACCGGCTGGTGTGCACCGAGTACCGCTGGTACCTGGTGGCCTGGGACCTCGACCGCGCGGCCTGGCGCACGTTCCGCGTCGACCGCCTCACCCCGAGGCCGCCGCACGGTCCGCGGTTCGCCCCGCGCACCCCGCCCGCCGACGACCTCGCCGCCTACGTCTCCGAGGGCGTCTCGCGGCGCGTGTACGCCCAGCAGGCCGCCGTCCGGCTGCTGGTGCCGCACGCGGCGGCGGCCGAGCGGGTCTCGCCCTCCGCCGGGACCTTGGAGCCGGACGGGCCGGACGCCTGCGTGCTGCGGGCCGGCGCCGCCGATCTGGACACGATGGTCGTCCACGTGATGATGACGGGCCTCCCGTTCGAGGTGCTGGAGCCGGCCGCGCTGACCGAGGCGATCAGATCCGCCCGGGACCGGCTGGACGCCGCCCTGGCCCGCGGCGGCCGGGACGGCGAGGGCGGCCGGGACGGCGCGGCGCGCGACGGGGACGCTGTGGCGGAACGGTGAAATTCCTGTGCGGGCGCCGGGTTTTGCCGGGGCGTCGCGGAATCCGTGCGCACGGGCGGCCCAATGCCTCGCCGAACTCGCCCGCGAACGCGCCGGGAACCCTTCTCCGCGTACTTTCCGCCGGGTTTTTCCGGCGGTCGCCGCAGGCGCCGTGCACGGGCGGCGCCGTTCCTGGCGGGGCGCGGGGAATTCCGTTCGAATGGCCGGACGAAGGCGGTCGTGCGGCCGTCCGGGCCGACGGTGCGGGTGGTGCCCGGATGTCGTGGTCCTGTGACAGAAATGTGACAGTGGGGGCGTTTGTGGCCGCTGGGGCAGGTGACAGCCGGTGTCGGGCCGGGCTTCCCCGTCCGGGGTGGCAGGCCCTAGCGTGGCCGTATGGCACCGATTCCCACTCCGCCCGCGGAGCCCCAGGACAGTCCGGAAGGGTACGTCGGCCTGGAGGCCGAGCAGGCCGAGCGGCTGGCGCGGGAGCGCGGCTGGACGACGGTGCGGTCGCTGCCGCCGGGCACGGTCATCACCATGGAGTACCGGTACGGGCGGCTGAACTTCGAGGTGGCGGAGGGCCGGGTGGCCCGGGCCTGGAAGGGCTGACCGGGCGCCGCCCGCCCCGCCGGAACGGCCGGCGGCCCGCACCTCAGGGGCGGGCCGCGGTGGTGGTGCTGTGCGGGACGCGGTCGGAGTGCGGCGGCCGGCGGCTGCCGGCCGGGGTGACCGGGGCGCGCTCGCCCCGCGTGGTGTGCGGGGCGGCGGCGTGGTGGAAGGCCGGCGGCCGCAGCGAGCGGGACGCGCCGACCGCCTCGCGGGTCGCCGGCGCCTCCTCCGGAGCGGGAGCGCGCGGTTTGAGCAGTCCGGGCGCGCCGCCGGTCAGCTCGGGCGCGGGCATCGGCACGCCGCGGCCGTAGCGGTCGCGCAGGCGGTCGCGCAGGGCGAAGAGCCAGTTCTCGGTCCGGGCGATCAGCGGCTCGAACCAGGGCAGCGCCAGCAGGTTCAGCAGTCCGGCGGCCCAGCCGAGGAGCACGTCGCTCAGCCAGTGCGTCCCCAGGTACACGGTGGTGAGGCCGACGCCGAGCGCGGTCACCGCCGACAGCGCCGACAGCCAGCGGCGCGCTCTCGGGGTGGAGGCCAGATAGGCGAGGATGCCCCAGGTCATCACCGCGTTGGCGGTGTGGCCGCTGGGAAATATATCGCCGCCCCGCCACATCTCGTTGGAGCCGATGACGGTCGCGTAGTGCGGTCCGAGGCGGCCCATGCCGTACTTGGCCGCGCCGACCGTGACGTTCAGCAACAGCAGCGAGGTGGCGAGGACGAGCAGCGGGCGCAGGGTGTGCTGCCGCCAGGCGCGCCAGCCCAGCCAGGAGGCGATCATCACCGCGGTCGGGCCGCGCTGGCCCAGCACCACGTAGTAGTCGAGGAACGCGTGGATCTGCGGCCACTGCTGGTACGGCCGGAAGAACATGACCTGCCAGTCCAGGCGGACCAGCCAGGAGGTGGTCACCACGGCCCAGACGATCGCCAGGTAGAAGGCCAGGATCGCCGAGAACAGCACGAGCCGGTGCCGGCTCATCCGCGGCACGTCGATGTGCGCCGGCCGGTGCGGCTCACGGTCCAGCCTGGCGAACACCCGGTCCAGGCGGGTGACGGTTCCTTCGGTACGCACCTAATCGACGTTACAGCGAGTGAGCTCAGTTCCCTGACGCATCACGTGGTTTGTGATGACGATGTGATGTGGGATTGCTCTCAACGGGTCTTTATTTCCCCGGATTCACTAATACGCCCGCCCACCGGCCTGCATTTCCTTTGATCATTCCGGTGAACTCTTATCGGGCGCTTATGAATGCGTTGACCGGAGGCACGGGCGGAATTCACCGCCCGTACACGGTGTCCGCCGGAAGGCCGCCCCGAGAAGTCGATCATGATGGCCGGGAGTCGATCATGATGGCCCGCGGCCGGTCACGGCGGTCCGGAGCCGTTCAGCCAGAACGCCCCGTAGACCGCCGAGACGAGCGCGACGCCGCCCACCACCAGCGCGGCCCGGGCGGCGCGCGTGCGGGCGAGCGCGGCCGCGAGCGGCAGCAGCAGCGGGAAGGCGGGCAGCAGCAGGCGCGGCTTGGAGCCGAAGTAGCTCGACGCGCACAGCGCCAGCGCGGTGACGACGCCCGAGTACACCAGCAGCGGGAGCGGCTGCCGCTGCCGCACCCCGACGACGTAGAGCCGGACGAGCAGGGCGACCCCGGCGATCAGGCCGAGGCCGGCCAGGGCGGCGGGGAAGGAGGTGAGCTTGGCGGCGACGAAGCGGGCGAAGGCGTACCCGCCGTCGAACCCGTTGCGCCAGCCGGCCTGCACGTCGAAGTAGCCGAAGAGGCCGTCGCCGGTGCGCCGGCCGACCCACAGGACGTACCCGGCGGCGCCGAGCGGGGCGAGCAGCACCCCGAGAAGCCCGGGGAGCCCCAGGTCGCCGAGACCCCGGAAGCCCCCGAGGCCGCGGCGGGCGGGGGAGCGGGGGGCGGACTCCGGGGCGTGCGGGGCGGTGCGCGCGCCGTGCGGGACGGGCGTGCTCCGGTTGCGCACGAAAGAGAGGACGGCCGCCGTCCACACCGCGGCGACCACCGCGAGTCCGACCGGCCGGGTCAGCCCGGCCGCCAGCGCCAGCGCGCCCGCGCCCACCCAGCGGCCGGTGAGCGCGCAGTACAGCGACCAGGCGGCGAGCGCCGTGAACAGCGACTCGCTGTACGCCATCGACTGCACGATCCCGACCGGCAGCGCCGCCCACAGCAGCACGGCGAAGAGTCCGGCCCGCCCGCCGTCCACCGCCGCCCCGCCCGACGCGGAACCGGCGGTGCGGCCGTACACGTGGTCGACCACCGCGAAGATCCCCCACGCGGCGGCGAGCGAGGCGAGCAGGCTCACGACGAAGCCCGCGTCGGCGTACGACAGCGGGCCCACCGCGGCGAGCAGCCGCTCCAGCCAGGGGAGCAGCGGGAAGAAGGCCAGGTCGGAGTGGACGTCGCCGTTCGCCAGCCGCACCTCGTAGCCGTAGCCGCCGTCGGCCACCCTGGCGTACCAGAGGGAGTCCCAGCGGGCGGTCAGCAGGGTGTACGCGCTCTTGCCGCGCGCGGCGCTCCACACCGCGAGGACCAGCAGGCCCAGGGCGCGCACCGCCGCGTACCCGAGCAGGGCCGGGGCGGCCCGGCGCAGGGCCGTGGGGCGGGCCGGGGCGGCACGCGTCGCATGATCGATCACGGGCTCGATTATCGACCGGGGCGGAGAGCGGACCGCCGGCCGGGGCGCGCTCCCCGGCCCGGTCGTGGCGTACGCCACAGGCTTCGGCGGGGAGGGTGAGAGGTGGGCCATGTGTGCGCGGGGCGCACTCGCGTACGCTGACGTGTCACTCGCACACCGTTGCGCGGGCCGGAGGCGCCGCTCCCCTCCGGCCGAGCCGTGGGGAGTCCCCGCCCCGCGGGCCCGCCGAACGCGAGGGCTCATCTGGGAGGTACGCACATGTCCGGGACGACCGTGGTCCTTGCCCGGCCGCGCCGTCGGACGGCCGGAGCCGGTGCGAACCGCTGGGCCGTCCTGGTCGTGCTCTGCGTCAGCCTGCTGCTGGTCGCGGTGGACGCGACCGTGCTGCACGTGGCGGTGCCCGCCGTCACCGAGGACCTCAGGCCCGGCGCCATCGAACTGCTCTGGATCGTCGACACCTATCCGCTGGTCTGCGCCTCGCTGCTGATCCTCTTCGGCACGCTGGGCGACCGGGTGGGCCGCAGACGGGTGCTGCTGCTGGGCTACGCCCTCTTCGGCGTCGCCTCCGCCGCGGCCGCCTTCGCGCCGAATCCGCAGACGCTGATCCTGGCCCGGGCGCTGCTCGGCGTCGGCGGCGCCATGATCATGCCGGCCACGCTGTCGATCCTGCGGCAGGTCTTCCCCGACCGCCGCGAGCGGGCGGTGGCCATCGGCGTGTGGAGCGCGGTCGCCGCGGTGGGCGCGGCGGTCGGACCGCTGCTCGGCGGCTTCCTGCTCGAACACTTCTGGTGGGGCTCGGTCTTCCTCGTCAACATCCCGCTGATGCTGGTCAGCCTGCCGGTGGGCCGGCTGCTGCTGCCCGAGTCGACCGGCGAGCGGGACGGCCCCTGGGACGTGACCGGCGCCCTGATGGCGGCGATCGGCCTGTTCGGCGCGGTCCTCGGCGTCAAGCGGCTGGGCGGCGGGGAGGGCGTGCTCGACCCGCTCACCCTGGGGCCGCTGCTGGCCGGGGCGGCGCTGCTGGTGGCGTTCGTACGGCGGCAGCGGCGCAGGACGCACCCGCTGGTGGACCTCGGGATGTTCGCGCGGCCCGCGTTCAGCACGGCGGTGGGCTGCATCGTGCTGGCGATGCTGGCGCTGGTCGGCCTGGAGCTGATCGCGGCGCAGTACCTCCAGCTGGTGCTGGGCCTGTCGCCGCTGGGCACCGGGCTGCGGCTGCTGCCGCTGACCTTCGCCGCGATGGCGGCCGGACTGCTCGGCGCGCGGCTGCTCAGGCGGTTCGGACCGCGCCGGACGGTGTGCGCCGGCTTCTGCCTGACCGCCGTCGCGGTGCTGGTGCTGACCGCGATGGGCGGCCAGGACGACTCCGGGCTGCTGCTGAGCGGTTTCGTGCTGCTCGGCTTCGGTCTGGAGACGACGCTGTTCGGGGCGTACGAGTCGATGCTGAGCGAGGCGCCCGCGGACCGGGCGGGCGGGGCCGCGGCGATCGGCGAGACGTCGTACCAGCTGGGCGCGGGCATGGGCATCGCGCTGCTGGGGACGGTGATGAACGCGGCGTACGCGCCGGGGCTGGCCCGGGTGCCGGGGGTGCCGGCGAAGGATTCGGCGGCGGCGTCGCACTCGCTCGGGGAGGCCTACGAGGTCGCCGGGCGGCTCGGCGGGGCGCCGGGACGGGCGCTGCGGAGCGCGGCCCGCGACTCCTTCGTGCACGGACTGCACGTGACGCTGCTGGTGAGCGCCGCGCTGCTGCTGCTCGGGGCGGTCGCCGCGTGCCGGCTGCCGCGGGCGATGCAGTGCGACGCCGAGGAGGGCGCGGCGGGTCTGCCCACGCAGCGCGAGGCCGAGCGCTCGCGCGTCTCGGCGTGAGCGCGCCGCGCGCCGCCGGACGGCGCGGCCCGGACGCGGGACGCGCGCGGGCTGGACGCGGATCCGACGGGGAACGGGCGCGGGCTGGACGCGGGCCGGGGCGGCTCGCGTGGCGGGGGACGCTGGACGTGGGGCACCTCGCGTCGTAACGTCAGCGCGAGAGTCCTTTAACTAGCGGTGCTAGTTTCCTAGTCGGAGGTGCCCATGCCGGCGTCGTCGTCATCGTCGCTGCCCCCGTTCGACCCCGCCGACCCGCTCGGGATCGACGATCTGCTGGAGCCGGAGGACCTCGCCGTCCGCGACACCGTGCGCGCCTGGGCGGCCGACCGCGTGCTGCCGCACATCGCCGAGTGGTACGAGAACGGCGAGCTGCCCGGCATCCGGGACCTGGCCCGCGAGCTGGGCTCGATCGGCGCGCTGGGGATGTCCCTGACCGGCTACGGCTGCGCGGGCGCGAGCGCCGTCCAGTACGGGCTGGCCTGCCTGGAGCTGGAGGCCGCCGACTCCGGCATCCGGTCGCTGGTCTCGGTGCAGGGCTCGCTCGCGATGTACGCCATCCACCGCTTCGGCTCCGAGGAGCACAAGCAGCGGTGGCTGCCTGCGATGGCCGCCGGCGAGGTGATCGGCTGCTTCGGCCTGACCGAGCCCGACCACGGCTCCGACCCCGCCGCCCTGCGCACCCACGCCAAGCGGGACGGGGGCGACTGGGTCCTCAACGGCCGCAAGATGTGGATCACCAACGGCTCCGTGGCCGGCGTCGCGGTCGTGTGGGCGCGGACCGAGGACGGCATCCGCGGCTTCGTCGTCCCCACGGACGCGCCCGGCTTCTCGGCCCCCGAGATCAAGCACAAGTGGTCGCTGCGCGCCTCCGTCACCAGCGAACTCGTCCTGGACGACGTACGGCTGCCCGCCGACGCCGTGCTGCCGGAGGTCACCGGACTGCGCGGACCGCTCAGCTGCCTCTCCCACGCCCGCTACGGCATCGTCTGGGGCGCCATGGGCGCGGCCCGCGCCAGCTTCGAGGCCGCCGTGGAGTACGCGAAGTCGCGCGAGCAGTTCGGCAGGCCCATCGGCGGCTTCCAGCTCACCCAGGCCAAACTCGCCGACATGGCGGTCGAACTGCACAAGGGGATCCTGCTCGCCCACCATCTGGGGCGGCGCATGGACGCCGGCCGCCTGCGTCCCGAGCAGGTCAGCTTCGGCAAGCTCAACAACGTGCGGGAGGCGATCGAGATCTGCCGCACGGCGCGCACGATCCTCGGCGCCAACGGGATCTCCCTGGAGTACCCGGTGATGCGGCACGCGACCAACCTGGAATCGGTGCTCACCTACGAGGGCACCGTCGAGATGCACCAGCTCGTGCTGGGCAAGGCGCTCACCGGCCTCGACGCCTTCCGGTGAGCCCCGGACGGGGCAGGGCCGACGCGCGGCCCTGCCTCAGCTCTGGTTGAAGAAGCCGTCGGACCGGTACGCCGCCGGGTCACCGCTGATGATCTCGGTGTCGGCGGGGGAGAGCAGGAAGACCCGGGTGGAGACGCGGTCGATGGACCCGCGCAGCCCGAAGACCAGCCCGGCCGCGAAGTCGACCACGCGCTTGGCGTCGCCCGCCTCCATGGCCGTCAGGTTCACGATCACGGGCACTCCGTCGCGGAACAGCTCGCCGATGGCGCGGGCGTCGCGGAAGCTGTCCGGCGTCACCGTGCCGATCCGGCGGCCCTTGTCCTCGGCCGTGTCCGCGGCGACCTTGACCCGGGGGTCGGTCACCCAGGCGTCGCCGGCCTCGGGTCCCTCGGAGTAGTCGTCGTCGTAGTAGCGCTCGTCTTCGTTGTCGTCGACGAGGCCGAGCCACGCACTCGCCTTGCGTACCGATCCCATGGACGCCTCCTCTCACAGCGGTCTTTCGTGCTTTCCGCATCCCTATGGTCATCCATGATGCGGACGGTGCGCCAAGTGGATAGACGCCGCGCGGGGGGTTTGTGACGGTACTGGTGCACAGCCCGATCCGTCGAGGGCCTTGTGCCCCAAGGGTCGTTTCCTACACGGCTGCTGACTGGGAGTGAAATATGATTGTCCATGTGGCGCGATGGCAGTCGGGTGACCATGGGTGCGTACGGGTGAACGTCCGGGCGAACGGGGTGGCCGATACGATGCGGCAGCTCAGCGTCGTACACACCACGGGGGAACGTCGTGTTCGGAATCGTCAGGCCATGCGGTCACCGGCTGGGTGATCATCTCAAGGCTCAGTGGATGGCGCATCTCTGCGGGCTCTGTCTGGCGCTGCGCGGCGATCACGGACAGTTCGCACGGATCGTGACGAACTACGACGGACTGCTCGTATCGGTCCTGACGGAGGCTCAGGCGGGCGACGGCGGCGGCACGGGCGGCGGCCGGCGCACGGCGGGGCCGTGCCCGCTGCGCGGGATGCGCACCGCGTCGGTCGCCCAGGGCGAGGGCGCCCGGCTCGCGGCGGCCGTCTCGCTGGTGCTCGCCTCGGCCAAGGTGCGCGACCATGTCGCCGACGGGGACGGGCTGCTGGCCCGGCGGCCGGTCGCGCTCGCCGCGCGCCGGGCCGCCGCCGGCTGGGGGCGCGCGGGCGCCCGCACCGGCGCCGCCGTCGGCTTCGACACCGCGGTCCTGCTCGACGCGGTGGACCGGCAGGCGGGCGTCGAGGCGCTGGCCGGCCCCGGCACCCCGGTCCTCGCCGTCACCGAGCCGACCGAGACCGCCACCGCCGCGGCCTTCGCCTACACCGCGCACCTGGCCGGACGGCCGGCCAACGCCGCACCGCTCGCCGAGGCCGGCCGCCTCTTCGGCCGGCTCGCGCACCTGCTGGACGCGGTGGAGGACCAGGCGGCCGACGCCGCCTCGGGCGCCTGGAACCCGCTCACCGCGACCGGCACCCCGCTCACCGAGGCGCGCAGGCTCGCCGACGACGCCGTGCACGGCATCCGGCTCGCCCTGCGCGAGGTCGCCTGGGGGTCCGGGGAGTCCGCGCGGGGGCGCGGCGCGGACGGACGCCTCGCCCATCTGCTGCTCGCGCACGAGCTGCCGCGTTCCGTGGACCGCGCCTTCGGCACCGCCTCCTGCGGTCACGCGCCCGGTCACGCGTCCGGCCACGCGCCCGGGCATCCGCCCGCGCCGCAGGGCGCGTTCGGCCCGCCGCAGGGGCCGTACGCCCCGCAGGGCCCCCAGCACCCGCACGGCCCCTACGACCCCGCGGGCCCCTACGACCCCTCCCGGGGGCACCACCCCCTCGGCGGTGAGCCGCCGCGGCCGGGCAAGCGCGGGTTCTGGGCCGGGTGCGCGGCGGCCGTCGGACTGTGCTGCACCTGCAAGGCGTGCTGCGCCGACGAGTTCGAGGGGCCGTGGTCGCGCAAGAAGCGCGAGGGCGCGTGCGGCAACTGCGACTGCGGCGACTGCGACTGCTCGTGCTGCGAGGCGTGCCAGTGCTGCGAATGCTGTGAGTGCTGCTCCTGCTGCGACTGCGGGGTGTGACGGCGGACCCGGCTTCGGACCGTCAGTCCTTCAGCTCCGGCGGGGAGATCTGCGACCGCTTGATCGCCGAGCCGGTGGTGCCCCACTTGTCGAGGATTTCGCGGTAAGTGCCGTCGGCGATCAGCTTGTTCACCGCGGCCTGGAAGGCCGGCGCCAGCTTCGTCCCCTTCTTGAAGGCGAAGCCGACGTCGAGGCGGTGGAACTCGTTGAGGAACTTCAGCCCCGGCTGCCGGGCCACCGAGTACCGCAGCCCGTTGATCGTGGACATCACCACGTCGCTGCGGCCCTGCTGGAGCGAGGACCACAGCGCGCCGGACTCGCCGTAGGTCTGCACCTTGTACGCCTTCTCGCCCGCGTCCGCGCACACGTGCTTGTTCTGCTCCAGCGTGGCCTCGAACGTGGTGCCCGCGCCGGTGGCGATGTTCAGGCCGCACAGCTGCTTCAGCTCGGTGATCTTCTGGAGCTTGCTGTCCTTGCGGGCGGCGAAGCCCTGGCCGTCGTTGATGTAGGTGACGAAGTCGATCGTCCTGCGCCGCGCCTCGGTCACCCCGAAGTTGCCCGCGCCGATGTCGTACTTGCCGCTGCCGAGGGCCGGCAGGATCGCCTCGAAACTCGCCTCCTGCTTGTCCAGGCGGATGCCGAGCACCTTGGCGACGGCGTCGGCGAAGTCGACGTCCTGGCCGGCGAGGGTCTTGCCGTCGGCGAGGTGCGAGGTGCCGGGCGGGGTGTCGCCCACGCTGTAGGCGATGGTCAGGCGGGTCACCCCGGCCGGCAGCAGTCCGGCCGCCGCCGGGTCCTTGCGGATGCCGGAGACGACGTCGGTGGTGGGGATCCGGACGCCCTTGGCCACGGTGCCCGCACCGCCGCCCGCCGAGTCGTCGTCCGACCCGGCGCCGCACGAGGTCATCAGCAGTGCCGCGGAACTGATCAGGGCGAGCGTGAGGAAATGCCGCCGGCGGGCCGGCTGGGGCGTACGCATGGGTGCGGTCTCCTGGGAGGAAAAGGAACGTCGGCGAAGGCGAGGGCGAACGAGGGGAAGCGAGGGGAAGCGAGGAAAAGCGAGGGCAAGCGAGGGGAGGGGAGCGCGTGTGAAGGCGGGAACAACGCTCGGATGCTGCGCTGGACGCGAGGAACGGACCCTGCGGACAGGGGCGGAGGCGAAAAGCGGGCGGCACGCCCCGAACGGACGCGACGCCGGTCGGAAAGCCGGGCCGAAAGCCGGGCGGGAAAGCCTGGCGGGAAAGCCTGGCGGGAACCGGTCGGAGAAAGGAGAACGCTAAAAGCGCCCGTGCTCACAGGGGCGCGCAGGGGGTCGGCTCAACAGGAACAGGACCACACACGACCGAAGTCGATGTGGGAGCGCGTGACCAGCCACTGCTGCGAATGCATGGGCCAAGTGGAACAGGCATCCGGATTCCCGTCAACCGACTTGAGACGTACGGCTCACATGATGGACAGCCTTGACAGCGAGGGGAAACGGGGCCGTACTCTCCTTGTCAACGGCCCTGCTGAGGGGCTCGGCCGTTGCCGCGCGCCCCGCGAGAGGCGCGCTCCCGTGTGAAGGCACCACCGTGTTCCACTCGACGTATCACGGAGCCTTCGCATGTCCTCCTCAGACATCACCCTCGTCAAGGCCACCGCCCCGGACACACCCGAACCGGCGGACGTGCCGCGCATCGTGCCGCAACGCCGGCTCGGCCAGTGGGCCGCCGCCGCCGTCGTCCTCGTCCTGCTCGGCCTCGCGCTGACCTCCGTCATCCGCAACAAGGCCTTCCAATGGGACGTCGTCGCCGACTACTTCACCTCGGACTCCGTCCTGCGCGGCCTGTGGCTCACCCTCTGGCTGACCGCCGTGGTGATGGCGCTCGGCTTCGCGCTCGGCACCCTGCTCGCCGTCTTCCGGCTCTCCGCCAACCCCGTGCTGCGCGCGGTCAGCTGGGGCTACGTCTGGCTGTTCCGCTCCATCCCGATCCTGGTCCAGATGCTGCTGTGGTTCAACATCGGGGCGCTGTACCCGCGCGTCCTCGGCGTGCGGACCGTGGACCTGTTCGGGCCGGTCACCGTCGCGATCATCGGCCTGACCCTGCACGAGGCCGCCTACGCCGCCGAGGTGGTGCGCGGCGGCATCCTCTCCGTCGGCCGCGGCCAGATCGAGGCCGCGCAGGCGCTCGGCCTGAGCCGGTGGCGGCGCTGGCAGCGGATCGTGCTGCCGCAGGCGATGCGTTCCATCGTGCCGCCCGCCGGGAACATGCTGATCGGCACCCTCAAGGGCACCTCCATCGTCAGCGTCATCGCCGTGCAGGACCTGCTCTACTCCACGCAGCTCATCTACCACCAGACCTACCAGGTCATCCCGCTGCTGATGGTCGCCACCCTCTGGTACACCGTGGTCACCTCGGTGCTCAGCGTCGGCCAGCACTACGTGGAGCGGCACTACGCGCGCGGGTCGGAGAGCGGCCGGTGAAACCCGCACTCGTCATCGTGGGGGCCGGGCCGCGGGGGACCGGTCTCATCGAGCGCATCGCCGCCAACGCCGCCGAGCTGTACGGCGGTTCGGACCTCGACATCCATCTGGTCGACCCGCACCCGCCGGGCGGCGGCCGCATCTGGCGCGACGCCCAGTCGCCGCTGCTGTGGATGAACTCGCACGCCGAGGACGTCACCATGTTCACCGACGACACCGTGGACATGGCCGGACCGGTGCGCGAGGGCCCCACCCTGCACCAGTGGGCCGGCCTGGCCGGGAGCACCTTCGCCGACCGCCGCCTCCAGGGCGCCTATCTGCGCTGGGTCCACGACGACGCGGTGGCCGCGCTGCCACCCGGCGTCACCGTGCACCACCACCCCACGCGCGCCCTGCGCGTCGGCGGCCCGCGCGAAGGCCGCCAGCAGGTGTGGCTGGAAGGCCGCCCGCGCCCGCTCCCGGCCGACCTCGTGGTCCTCGCCCTCGGCCACCTCGACGCCGAACACGAGCCGCAGCAGGCGGAGTTGACCGCCTACGCCCGCACCCACGGCCTGGTCCACCTGCCGCCCGACTTCACCGCCGACAGCGACCTGTCCGCCCTGAAGGCCGGCGAACCCGTCCTCGTGCGCGGCTTCGGGCTCGCCTTCGTCGATCTGATGGTGCTGCTCACCGAGGGCCGCGGCGGCCGCTACGCACAGGACGCCTACCTGCCCTCGGGACAGGAGCCGGTGCTGTACGTCGGCTCGCGGCGCGGAGTGCCGTACCACTCCAAGATCGGCTACGACCTCACCGGCGAACGCCCGCCGCTGCCCCGTTTCCTCGGCCCCGCCGAGACCGAGGCGCTGCTGGCCCGCCCCGGCGGCTTCGACTTCCGCCAGGACGTGTGGCCGCTGGTGGAGAAGGAACTCGGCTACGCCCACTACCACCGCCTCTTCACCGCCCACCCCGAGCGAACGGCCCTGGACTGGGCCGACTTCGAGGAGCGGTACGCGCACGCCGGCCCCGGCGAACGCGCCGCCCTCGTCGCCGCCGCCGTGCCCGACCCCGCCGACCGGCTCGACCTCGCCGCCCTGGACCGCCCGCTGACCGGCGAACACCACGCCACGCCCGAGGAGTTCCAGCAGGCGCTGCGCGACCGCGTCGAGGCCGGCCTGCGCCGCCGGCACGATCCCCGGCACAGCCCCGACCTGGCCGTCTTCCTCGGACTGCTCTCCGTCTACGGGCAGTTGGTCCGGCTCGGCGACGTGGGCGCCTGGTGGCACGGCTTCTTCAGCTCCCTCGCCTCCGGCCCGCCCGGACCCCGGCTGCGCCAGATGCTCGCGCTGTCCCGGGCCGGGGTCCTGAAGTTCGTCGGCGCCGACATGACCGTCACCGCCGAGGACGGGGTGTTCCGCGCGAGCAGCCCCACCGTGCCCGGACACACCGTCGAGGCGCGGGCGCTGGTCGAGGCCCGGCTGCCCGAACCCACCGTCCGGCGCGCCCGCGACGCCCTGCTGCGCGACCTGCACGCCGACGGGGCCGCCGAGACACCCGACGGACTGCTGCGCGTGGACCGCGCCGACAGCCGGATCCTGGACGGCGCCGGCCGGCCGCACCCCCGGCGCTTCGCGCTCGGTCCGTTCACCGACGGCCGCACCCCCGGCGCGTTCACCCGGCCGCGCACCGGCGGCCCCGCCTTCCGGCAGAACGACGCCACCGCCCGGGCCGCGCTGACCTTCCTGCGGGCGCTCGCCCCGCACGCGAACGCCGCCTAGCGCCCCACCGCCCGCCAACTACCCCAAGGAACCCCCCATGAGCGTCATGGTCGACATCAAGTCGGTCCACAAGAGCTTCGGCTCGACGAAAGTCCTCAAGGGCATCGACCTCCAGGTGCGCACCGGCCAGGTCACCGTGCCCCTCGGCCCTTCAGGACCGGGCAAGTCGACGCTGCGGCGCACCGTCAACCACCTGGAGAAGGTGGACCGGGGCGCGATCAGCGTGGACGGCACGCTGATCGGCTACCGGCGCTCCGGCGACCGGCTGCACGAACTGCCCGAGCGCGAGGTGCTCAGACAGCGCACCCGGATCGGCTTCGTCTTGCGGAACTTCAACCTCTTCCCGCACCTGACCGCGCTGGAGAACGTCGTCGAGGCGCCGGTCTCCGTGCGCCGGCGGCCCCGCGCCGAGGCGGCGGCCGGCGCGCGACGGCTGCTGGAGCGGGTGGGCCTCGCCGACAAGGCGGACGCCTGCCCGGCCCAGCTCTCCGGCGGCCGGCAGCTGGGGGCGCCCCCCGGCCGTCAGGCACTGGGGGAGCGTCGCCGATGATCGTCGTCACCCACGAGACCGGCTTCGCCCGCGAGGTCGCCGACACGGTGGTGTTCATGGCCGCCGGCCGGATCGTCGAGCAGGGCCCGCCGGACGCCGTGCTCGACCGGCCGCGGCACGAGCGGACCCGGGCCTTCCTCTCCAAGGTCGTCTGAGCGTGGCCCGGCACCGAAAGGACTTACCGCGATGACCGCACCGCACGGCCGGCCGCTGCTGCACCTGGCCGCCGACATCGGCGGCCAGCAGGCCTACGACGCCGGCCCGCACGTCGAGGCGGCCCGGCTCGCCGAGAGCGGCCGGCTCGACTTCGTCACCCTCGACGACAGCTTCGCCCGCCCCGGCCCCGACGCGCTCGCCGTCCTGTCCCGGGCGGCCCCCGCCACGCACCGCGTCGGCCTGGTCCCCACCGTCACCACCACGCACACCGAGCCGTTCCAGGTCCAGGCGGCCGTGGCGACCCTCGACTGGGTCAGCCGGGGCCGGGCGGGCTGGCGGATCGAGGTGTCGCCCACCGAGGGCGAGGCCCGCCTCTTCGGCCGCCGCAACGCCGCCCCCGCCGAGGAACTGTGGCAGGAGGCCGCGGAGGTCGCCGAGGCGGCCGAACGCCTGTGGGACAGCTGGGAGCAGGACACCGGCCCCCGGGACCCGGCCGGCGACCGTCCGGCCGGCCGGGACCGGCTGCACCCCGTCGACTTCACCGGCGGCACCTTCTCCGTCCGCGGCCCCTCGGCCGTGCCCCGGCCCCCGCAGGGGCACCCCGTACGGGTGGTCGACGCCACCGAGGAGCACGCCCGCGCCACGGCGGCGCGCTACGCCGACGTCGTCCTGGTGCGCGCCGCGAGCCCGGCGCAGGCCGCCGCCCTGCGCGACCGACTGCGCGCCGCGGCCGCCGGGTTCGGCCGTGACCCCGGGTCCCTGCGGGTGCTGGCCTCGCTCGTCGTCGACCTCGGCGACGGCGAGTACGCCGCCGAGCGCGGCCACGGCGGGGGCGGCCCGCGGCCCAGCGAGCGCGGCCCGCTGTACCGCGGCGGCCCCGTCGACCTCGCCGAACTGATCGCCGCCTGGCACCGGGCCGGCGCCGTCGACGGCTTCCACCTGCTGCCCGCCGAACCGCGCCGCGACCTGGAACGGCTGGTCAACGGCACCGTGGCGCTGCTCCAGCACCGCGGCCTGTTCCGCACCTTCTACCCGGGCAGCACCCTGCGCGAGCACCTGGGCCTGGCCCGGCCCGCGAGCCGCTACGCCCGGGCCGGAGGCGCGGCATGACCGTACGGCCGCCCCGGCGGATGCACCTGGCCGCCTACCTCCCCGGCACCGCCGCCCCGGCGGCGTCCGGGCCGCGCCGCACCCCGCCCGGGAGCCGCACCGGCTTCGTCGCCTGCGAGGACCTCGCCCGCACCGCCGAGCGCGGCCTGTTCGACTTCCTCCTCCTCGCCGAGGGGCGGCGCGGGACGGGGACCCGCGGCCCGGCCGGGGCCGGGCGCCCGGAGCCGGTCAGCGTGCTCAGCGCGCTCGCCGGCGTCACCGAGCGCCTCGGGCTCGCCGCCACGGCCGACCCCGCCTTCGACGAGCCCTACGAACTCGCCCGCCGGCTCGCCACCCTGGACCACCTCAGCGACGGCCGGGCCGCCTGGAACACCGCCGTCGCCGCCCTCACCGGCGAGGACGCCCGGCGCGGCGGCGAACCCGGCCGCGCCGACCGGTGCGCCCGGACCGCCGAGTTCGTCGCCACGGCACGCGAACTGTGGGACTCCTGGACGCCGGAGGGCGGCCCGCGGCCGTTCGCCCACCGGGGGCGGCACTTCGACATCGCGGGCGAGTTCACCGTGCCGCGCCCGCCGCAGGGCCATCCGGTCGTCATCCAGGCGGGCGATTCGGAGGAGGAGCGGGAGTCCGCCGCGGCGAGCGCCGACGTCGTCCTCACCCGGCCCCGGACGCTGCGGGACGCGCAGGCGTTCTACGCCGACGTCAAGGGCCGGCTGGCCCGCCACGGCCGCGCACCCGGCGACCTGCGGATCCTCCAGGGCGCGCACGTCGTCCTCGGCGACAGCCAGGCGCAGGCGGTGGAGAGGGCGGCGGCGCTGCGGGCCGCCGCCCGGCCGGCGTACGCCGCCCAGGGACCGCCGGTCACCGGCCCCGTGCCGGCCCCGCGCCTCACCCGGCACCGCGACGGCGCCGCCGGCCCGCCGCCCCGGGAGTCGGCCGCGGTCCGGCGGGGCACGACCAGACCGGACGCGGCCGACCTGGACGCGGCAGACCTGGACGCGGCCGGGCGGGACGCTGCCGGTGCGGACGCGGGCGGGCCGGGCGCCGTCGCGGTGAGCGAACTCGCCTCCGTCACGGCCGGCCCGCTCGCCGTCGGCCCGTTCGGGCCGGTCCTCGACGGGGAGGGACCGGTGGCGGGTGCTCCCGGCGGGCCGGTCGCCACCGGCCTGGACGGTACGGCTGCCGCCGGTACGGAGAGAGCGGTCGCCGCTGGTGCGGCTGTCGCCGGTGCGGGCGGCGGCGCGGTCACCGCCGGAGCGGCTGGTACGGGGTGCGCCGGTACGGATGGCAGGCATGGCGCGGTCACCGCCGGGGCGGCTGCAGCCGATACGGACAGTGCGGTCGCCGCCGGAGCGGCCGGGTCGGTTGCTGCCGGCCTGGCTGGTGCGGGCGGGGCGGTTGTCGCCGGCCTGGTCGGTACGGGCGGTGCGGTCACCGCCGGTACGGGCGACGCGGTCGCCGCCGGAGTGGGCGGTGCGGTTGTCGCCGGCCTGGTGCGCGCGGTTGTCGCCGGTGCGGGTAGCGCCGAGGCGGGCGGCGCTGCCGTCACCGGGGCGGCCGAGTGCGACGGCGGGGCGGGCGGGCCGGAACCGCTCGTCTTCGCCGGTACGCCGGAGGCGGTCGCCGCTGAACTCGCCGCGTTCGTGCGGCGGGCGGCCGTCGACGGCTTCGTCCTCGTCCCGTACCCCGTGCCGGGCGCGGGACTGGACGACTTCGTGGACCGCGTGGTGCCGCTGCTCCAGCGCGCCGGCGCGTTCCGCACCCACTACGAGGGCGCCACGCTGCGCTCACACCTCGGTTTGGCCACCCGGCCGCACATGGAAGGGTTGATCACATGACGGACGCATCCGACCAGTGGAAGCAGTGGCACGAGGGCCGCACCGCATCGGTGTCGGCGCCCTACGGCCCGCTCGCGCTGACCGGCACGCACTGGCTCGCGGACCATCCGGACGGTCGACTTCCGGACATCCCGGGGGTCTGGACGGCCGACGGCGACGAGGTCGTGCTCATCGCCGCCGCCGCCGACGGGCTGACCGTGGACGGCCGGCCCCTCGACGGCGAGGTGCGGCTCGGCGCCGACACCGCGCCGGCGCCGGACGCCCGGGTCGCGCTGGGCGACCGCCGACTGGTCCTGCTGGAACGCGACGGCCTGTGGGGCGTACGGGACTTCGACCCGGCCGCCCCCGCGCGCCGGGCGTTCCGCGGCATCGCGGCCACCGGCCACGACCCGCGCTGGTCGGTGCCGGGACGCTTCACCCGCTACGCCGAGGGCCGGACCGTACGGGTGCCGAACGCGGACGGCCGGGAGCGCGGCCTCGCCCTGGCCGGGGAACTGGCGTTCACACTGGCCGAGCGGGAGCTGACGCTCCAGGCGGCCGAGCAGCCGGACGGCACGCTGTGGGCGGTGTTCGCCGACGCCACCAGCGGACACGACAGCTTCCGCTTCCGGTTCCTGCACCCCGGGGCGCCGGACGCCGAGGGACGCACCACGGTCGACTTCAACCGCGCGGTGCTGCCGCCGTGCGCGTTCGGCGACGGCTTCCTCTGCCCCTTCCCGCCGCCGGGCAACACCCTGGACCTCGCGATACCGGCGGGGGAGCGCACGCTGCTCTGAACCAGGGCCCGGCGTACGGCGGCCCGTCGGCACCCGATGCTGACGGGCCGTCATATCCCCCTGATCGCACACAGTCCACTCGAAGCGAACACAGTCGCACGGCCGAAAGGCACTCTTGCGCCGACCGTCCGTTCGGCCGAATACTCCCCCACAGCGCTTGTCAGGGGCACACAACGTCCGGCATCCGGGCGACCGCCCCCGGCTGCGCCTCACGGGCCCCGACCCCACGCGGGCCCCCGACTTCCTTTGTGGAGGCACGAAAAGTGAGGATCAAGCGCACGGCCCCCCGCGGCATCACGAGACAGACCCGGGTGGTGGCCATCGCCGCCGGACTCGTGGCCGCCGCCGCGTTCGCGGTCCCCAGCGCGAACGCGTCCGACACCGACACCTTCAGCGCCGCCCAGCTCACCAAGGCGAGCGACTCGGTGCTGAAGGCCGACGTCCCGGGCACCGCCTGGGTGGTCGACAGCAAGAACAACCGGGTCGTCGTCACCGCCGACAGCCGGGTCTCCGACGCCCAGATCTCCCGTATCAAGCAGCAGGCGGGCACCGACTCCGGCGCCCTGACCATCAAGCGCACCGCGGGCAAGTTCAACAAGCTGATCTCCGGCGGCGACGCCATCTATGCGAGTAGCTGGCGCTGCTCGCTGGGCTTCAACGTCCAGGACTCCAGCGGCAACTACTACTTCCTGACCGCCGGTCACTGCACCGACGGCGCCGGCACCTGGTGGTCGAACTCGTCGCACTCCACCACGCTCGGCACCACCGCCGGCTCCTCCTTCCCCGGCAACGACTACGGCATCGTGCGCTACACCAACAGCTCGGTGACCAAGTCCGGCACCGTGGGCAGCGTGGACATCACCAGCGCGGCCACCCCCTCGACCGGCACCACCGTCTACCGCCGCGGCTCCACCACCGGCATCCACAGCGGCAAGGTCACCGCGCTCAACGCGACGGTCAACTACGGCGGCGGCGACGTCGTCTCCGGCCTCATCCAGACCACGGTCTGCGCCGAGCCCGGCGACTCCGGCGGTCCGCTGTACTCCAACGGCGGTGTCGCCTACGGCCTGACCTCGGGCGGCAGCGGCGACTGCACCTCCGGCGGCACGACCTTCTTCCAGCCGGTCACGGAGGCGCTGAGCGCCTACGGGGTCCACGTCTTCTGACGTCCCCGTCCCCGGGGCCGTGCGCACGGCCCCGGTCCGCACCGTATCCGCGGCCGGCAGCAGATGAAGCCCCCGCACGCGAACCGGCGTGCGGGGGCTTCGCGCTGCGTACGGAACGAACAACGGTTCCCGGACAGGCGATTTCAGGACAGGACTAGACCTCACGCAGCGCCTATCGGTTACTCGCCCGTAGTGTTTGCAGCGCGAACGCAAGCGGTGTGACCTCGGGCGGTGCTGGCACACGGCAAGGCACGGGGGACGTACGCACGTTGACGTACTCCCGTCCAGAACTCGACCTTGTGTGTTCCCTGTGGGCCTCGGAATAGTGGGCTCCGTTCACCGCCTTCCGGCCCGTGAGGTCCCCACTCTTCCAGCCGGTCACCGAGGCACTGTCGGCGCCCGGCGCGCGGATCGGCTGACCGCCCGACTGAACCCCCCACGGGAACCGTGGGAGCCCCGCTCCGCCCGCACGGGCAGCGGGCGGGGCTCCCACAACGGCCCGTCACACGTCCGGACCGGCCCGCGGAACAGGCGGCTCGGGGCCGCGCTCGGGGCCGTGCTCGGGGATGGGTCCGGGTCCGGGGACGGGGTCGACGAAGGTGTCCCCCTCACCCGCCTCCCCGCCCTCGTGTCCTTCAGGGGCCGTCTCCTCGTTCCCGGAGTCCCGCGCGGCCCCGCCCTCCGGAGCAGTCCCCTCGGGGGTGGTCTCTTCGCCCCCGGAGTCCCGCGCGCCCCCGCGTTCGGGGGCGGCGGCCCCTTCGCCCGCAGAGGCGGGGGAGGCCCCGGCCGCCGGTGCCTCCCCGCCCTCACCGCCGTACCGGTGCGCCCCCGCCGTCGCGCCCGCCGGGCGCGGTGCGTCCGGGGCCGGGGCCGGCCGCTTCCGGTGGAGCGCCGACGCCAGCAGGGTGACCACCACTCCGGCGACCGCCCACGCGGCCAGGACGAGCAGGGCGTCCGTCAGGGCGTTGCTCCGGAAGTACGCGATCGAGCGGGCCGCCCAGGTCCCGGCGCCCGGCGGCAGGGCGGGGCCGATCGCCTTCCAGAACGGCGGCAGCAGCGGCAGCGGGAAGGCGCCGCCCGCGCTCGGGTTGCCCGCGATCACCACCAGCAGGATCGCCAGGCCGATGCCGACGACGCCGAAGACCCCCTGGAGGGCGAGGGTCGCGGCGCCCACCGCGAAGGTGACCAGCGCGCCGAGCCCCCACAGCGGGAGGACCCCGCCCGGCAGGGCGTTCAGGGCCGGCCCCACGATCAGCGCCCCGCCCGCCCCGCCCGCGATCGCGACCAGCGCCATCGCGGCCAGCCGGATCGCGGCGCGCCGCGGGTCGGCGGGCCGCGCCCCGGCGCTGACGGCGAGGATCGAGGCGCACAGGTAGCCGCCGACGCTCCAGCCCACGACCAGGTAGAACGAGGACAGCCCGTCGAAGTCGCCGGCGGAGGCGGGAGCCACGTCCACCGTCCGCACCGTGCGCCGCTGCGCCTTCTCCGCCTCTCCGACGATCTTCTCCAGGGTGGTGGCGAGGACGGTGCCGCCGCCGGAGGCGACCAGGAGCGTGTCGGCGGTTCCGGACGGGTCGACGACCAGCGCGCCGTCGATGTCCCGGTGCAGGATCCGCCGGCGGGCCGCCGCCTCGTCGGCCACCGTGCGCGGGTCCAGGGGCGAGCCGGGCAGCCGCCGCAGCCGGTCCGCCGTCCGCTCGGCCGCCGCCCCGGGCGCCGCGACGCCGAAGGGCACGTCGGCGGGCTTCGGCCGGTGCAGCGCGCCCACGTAGGAGGCGATGAACAGCAGCTGGAGCGCGACCACGCCGAGGACGAGCAGCGAGGCCCGGGGCGTGACGGCGTCCTTCACCTCCTGGCGGAAGGAGGCGGGACGCCGGTGGGCGTGGGCGTGGCTCATGTCCTCACGCTGCGTGCCGCCGGGCGTTTCCGCAGGCGGAACACGCCCGAACGGATGCCGTACGCGCGTTCGGCGGCGAACCGCCGCGAACCGCCGGTGAGCGGGCTTGCCGGACGTTTGCGCAGGTCGGACATGCCCGAACGGTTGTCGTACGCATGTTCGAGGATGGGGGTATGGTGGGTGGTGAGGTAGTTGGAACTGATGTTCGAGAGCCGCTGTCGGCTCACAGGTGCGGGAGGTGCGTATGCCGGGTTTCCCGCATCTGCGCACCGTCTCCGGGTTCTCCCTGCGCCACGGCGCCTCGCACCCCGAGCGGCTGGCCGAGCGCGCCGCCGAGCGGGGCATGGACGCCCTCGCCCTCACCGACCGCGACACCCTCGCCGGCACGGTCCGCTTCGCCAAGGCCTGCGCGGCGGCGGGCGTCCGCCCCCTGTTCGGCGCCGAACTGGCGGTAACCGCCCCCGCACCCGTACGGCCCGCCCCCGGGACTTCACCCGTACGGCCCGACGGCTCCGTACCGCGCCGCACGGCGCCCGCGTGGCCCGCGGGGCGCGAGAGCGCCGTACGGCCGGAGCGGCGCCGTACGCCGGTGCGCGGCGGCGCCTTCGTCGACGAGTCGGCGCCCCGCGTCACCTTCCTCGCCCGGGACGGCGCCCGCGGCTGGGCCGACCTGTGCCGCCTGGTCAGCGCCGCCCACGCCACTCCCGCGGACACCCCGCTGCTCGCCTGGCCCGACAACCGCGCCGACGGCCTCACCGTCCTGCTCGGCCCCGACTCCGACGTCGGCCGCGCCCTGGCCGCGGGCCGCCCCGACCGGGCCGCGCGGCTCCTCGTGCCCTGGCGCGAGGTCTACGGCGACGCCCTGCGTCTGGAGGCCGTCTGGCACGGGCGCGAGGGCACCGGCCCCGGCTCCCTGCGGCTGGCCGCCCGCACCGTCGGCTTCGCCGCCGAACAGCGGGTACGCCCCGTTCTCAGCAACGCCGTCCGCTACGCCGACCCCGGCCAGGGCCCGGTCGCCGACGTCCTGGACGCCGCCCGCCGCCTGGTCCCCGTCGAGGCGGCCGGCGAACGGGACTCGGGGGAGGCCTGGCTGAAGGGCCCGGAGGCCATGCTGCGCGCGGCCGAGCGGATCGTCGAGGCCGCCGGCTTCCGCCGCGAGACCGCCCACCGCCTGCTGGAGCAGACCCGGGCCACGGCCGCCGAGTGCCTGGTCGACCCGGAGGACGACCTCGGCATGGGCGCCGTCCACTTCCCCGAGCCGCACCTGGTCGGCGCCGGCCGCCGCACCGCCCAGCGCGCGCTGGCCTCCCGCGCCGCGGCCGGCATGGTGCTGCGCGGCTACGCGGGCCGGCGCGCCTACTGGGAGCGGATGCACCAGGAGCTGGACATCATCGCGTACCACGGCTTCGCCTCCTACTTCCTCACCGTCGCCCAGGTCGTGGACGACGTACGGGAGACGGGCATCCGGGTCGCCGCGCGCGGCTCCGGGGCCGGCTCCCTCGTCAACCACCTCCTCGGCATCGCCCACGCCGACCCGGTCGAGCACGGGCTGCTGATGGAGCGCTTCCTGTCCAAGCGGCGGTTCGTGCTGCCCGACATCGACATCGACGTGGAGTCCGCGCGCCGGCTGGAGGTCTACCGGCAGATCATCGGCCGGTTCGGCGCCGAGCGGGTCGCGACGGTCGCCATGCCGGAGACGTACCGCGTCCGGCACGCCATCCGCGACGTGGGCGCGGCCCTGTCCATGGACCCCGCCGAGATCGACCGCGTCGCCAAGTCCTTCCCGCACATCCGCGCCCGCGACGCCCGCGCGGCCCTGGAGGAGCTGCCCGAACTCAGGGCGCTGGCCGGGGAGAAGGAGCGCTACGGCAGGCTGTGGGAACTGGTCGAGGCGCTGGACGCCCTGCCGCGCGGGGTCGCCATGCACCCCTGCGGCGTCCTGCTGTCCGACGCCTCCCTGCTCGCCCGCACACCGGTGGTGCCGACCAGCGGCGAGGGCCTGCCCATGTCCCAGTTCGACAAGGAGGACGTGGAGGATCTCGGGCTGCTCAAGCTGGACGTGCTGGGCGTGCGGATGCAGTCGGCGATGGCGCACGCGGTCGCCGAGGTGGAACGGGCCGCGGGGGAGCGGATCGACCTGGACGCGGTGCCGGCGGGCGACCCGGCGACGTACCGGCTCATCCGCTCCGCCGAGACGCTCGGCTGCTTCCAGATCGAGTCGCCCGGCCAGCGCGACCTGGTGGGCCGGCTCCAGCCGGCCACCTTCCACGACCTCGTGGTCGACATCTCCCTCTTCCGGCCCGGACCGGTCGCCGCCGACATGGTGCGGCCGTTCATCGAGGCGCGGCACGGCCGGGCGCCGGTGCGCTATCCGCACCCCGACCTGCGGGAACCGCTGGAGGAGACGTACGGCGTCGTCGTCTTCCACGAGCAGATCATCCACATCGTGCACCTGATGACCGACTGCGGCCGGGACGAGGCGGACCGGGTGCGGCGCGGGCTGTCCGACCCGGAGTCGCAGGGGCGGATCAAGGTGTGGTTCGCCCAGCGCGCGGCGGCGCGCGGCTATGACGAAGAAACGATTCAGCGCACCTGGGGGATCGTCGAGGCGTTCGGCTCGTACGGCTTCTGCAAGGCGCACGCGGTGGCCTTCGCCGTGCCGACGTACCAGTCGGCGTGGCTGAAGGCCCACCACCCGGCCGCCTTCTACGCCGGGTTGCTCACCCACGACCCCGGGATGTATCCCAAGCGGCTGCTGCTGGCGGACGCGCGGCGGCGCGGGGTGCCGATCCTGCCGCTGGACGTGAACCGCTCGGGAGTCGCCCACAGTATCGAACTGGTGTCTGAAGAAGAGGGGTCTGGCGAGGGTGGGCGGTCCGGAGGCTCCCAGGGGTCCGCGGCGGCCGGACGGTCTCCGGCGGCCGGACGGTCTGCGGCGGACGGGCGGTGGGGGCTGCGGCTGGCGCTCTCCGACGTGCACGGCATCAGCGGGGCCGAGGCGGCGCGGATCGCGGCCGGCCGGCCCTACGCCTCGCTGCTCGACTTCTGGGAGCGGGCCCGGCCCAGCCGTCCGATCGCCGGGCGGCTCGCCCAGGTGGGCGCGCTGGACGCGTTCGGCGCCAACCGCCGCGACCTGCGACTGCACCTGACCGAACTGCACCGCGGGTCACGGGGCGCGGGCGGCGACCAGCTGCCCCTGGCCGGCGGGCGGAGGACGGCCGCCGCCGGGCTGCCCGACCTGTCCGAGGCGGAGCGGCTCAGCGCCGAACTCGGCGTGCTGTCCATGGACGCCTCCCGCAACCTGATGGACGACCACCGGGCGTTCCTCGACGAGCTGGGCGTGGTCTCCGCCCGCCGGCTGCGCGAGGCGCGGCACGGCGAGACGGTGCTGGTCGCGGGCGCCAAGGCGGCCACCCAGACCCCGCCGATCCGGTCCGGCAGACGGGTCATCTTCTCCACCCTGGACGACGGCACCGGCCTGGTCGATCTCGCCTTCTTCGACGACTCCCACGACGCCTGCGCGCACACCGTCTTCCACTCCTGGCTGCTGCTGGTGCGCGGAGTGGTGCAGCGGCGCGGCCCGCGCAGCCTCAGCGTGGTGGGCGCCGCCGTCTGGAACCTGGCCGAACTGGCCGAACTGCGCGCCGAGGGCGGCCTGGAGGAGGTGGCGGCCCGGCTGGCCCGCCCCGGCACGGCGCCGGACGGCGGCGACGGCGGCGGCAGCAACGGCGGCGGTGGCGACAGAGGCGGCGACGGCGGCGGCGAGGGGCCGCGCCGGGCCCGGCTCGCCGGTTCGGACGGGCGTCCCGCGCCCGCCGGTTCTGCCGCGCCCGACCCGATGGACACCGCCCGCGGACGGCGCGTCCGCATGTCCACCGGCTACGAGATGCATCCGTGGGCGGACCTGCGACCGGCGGGCGAAGGACCCGCCAACGGAAGGAAGTTGTGGCATCAGAGCCCAGGGAGTGCGGGATGACTGTCCTCTGCGTACGTTTCCAGCCGCCCCCCATGCACGAGGCGGCCCTGCCGGGTCTGCTCGGGCTGCTGGAGGAGTTCACCCCGGTCGTCGAGGCGCTGCCGCCGGACGGGGCGCTGGCCGATCTGCGCGGCGCCGAACGCTACTTCGGACGCGACGCGGTCGAACTGGCGTCCGTGATCCGGGTCCGCGCGCTCGCCCGGTACGGCATCGACTGCCTGATCGGCGCCGGACCGGGCCCGATGCTGGCCCGGATGGCGCTGCGCGACGCCCGGCCCGGCCGCACCCGCGCGGTGCCCGGCGACCCGGCCGCCGTCGCGGAGTTCCTCGCCGAGCGGCCCGTCGTCGCGCTGCCCGGCACCGGCACGGCGACGGCCCGCACCCTGGCCGAGTACGGCCTCGACACCCTCGGCCGGGTCGCCGCCGCGCCCCTGTCCACGCTCCAGCGCCTGGTCGGCGCGAAGGCGGGCCGCGAACTGCACGAGAAGGCGAACGGCGTCGACCGCGGCCGGGTCGTCCCCCACGCCGTCTCCCGCTCCCTCGCCGCCGAACGGCCCTTCGACCGCGACGAGCTGGACCCCGGCCGGCACCGCGGGGCGCTGCTGTCGGCCGCCGAGGACCTGGGCGCCCGGCTGCGCGCCGTCGGCAAGGTCTGCCGCACCCTGACCCTCACCGTGCGCTACGCCGACCGGTCGGCCACCGTCCGCGGCCGCACCCTGGCCGAGCCCACCGCCCACTCGGCGGCGCTGACCGCGGCCGCCTACGGCATGTACGAGGCGCTGGGCCTCCAGCGCGCCCGGGTCCGCGCGCTCGCCCTGCGCGCCGAGGGCCTGACCTCCGCCGAACAGGCATCCCACCAGCTCACCTTCGACCCCGTGGACGAGAAGGCGCGCCGGATCGAGGAGGTCGCGGACCGGGCGCGGGCCAGGTTCGGGCCGCGCGCGGTGATGCCGGGCACGCTGGCCGCGTGACCGCCCGCGGGGTGCGGTCAGTTGGCCCACGGCGGGCTGAGCACGGTGCCGTCCGCCAGCCGGGCCCGCAGGCCCACGGGGGCGGTGACCCAGGAGACGGCGGTGCGGTCCGCGTGGTTCTCCACGGTGAGCGTCGCGCCGGCGTGGACGATCAGCGTGTCGCCCGCGGTGACGCGCTCAGTGCGGCCGTCGAGGGTGATCAGCAGCTCGCCGTCGAGCAGATGGAAGATCTCCTCGTGGCTGACGGTGTGGGCCGGGGCCCTGGTGCCCGCGGGGATCTCGCCGCGCCAGGCGCACAACTCCCTCGCGCCGGTGCGCGGGGCGGCGTACGAGACGAAGCGGGCGCCGTGGATCTCGTGGGTGACGGCGTCGGACGGGCGGACGATCGGCATGGGAACTCCTCGGGACACGGATAATGGTCAAGTCACTTGACCAAGTGGCTCGGAGATATGGTCAGGCTCCTTGACCATTTCGTCAAGGGTGTTTCAATGCCTCCGTGCAGAACTCCGAAGCCATGGCCCTGTCCGCCGCCCTGCTCGCCGTCGCCGGCGAGCTGAGTCGGCGCATCCACGACGGCGTCGTCGCCCGCGGCTTCGAGGGGCTGCGGCCCGCGCACGGCTTCGCGTTCGCGCGCATGTCGCCGGCCGGGGCGACCGTCACCGAGCTGGCCGCCCATCTGGGCGTCACCAAGCAGGCGGCCAGTCAGCTCGTCGACGAGATCGTGCGCAAGGGATACGCGGAGCGCCGCCCGCACCCCGAGGACGCGCGGGCCCGGCTGATCGTGCTGACCGAGCGCGGCCGGGCCTGCACCCGCGCGGCGGAGGAGTCGGCCGCCGACGCCGTACGGGCCTGGGCCGGGGCGCTCGGGGAGGAGCAGGTCCGCTCGCTGGGGCAGCAGTTGGCGCTGCTCGCGCCGCACGGCCCGATTCGGCCCACTTGGTGACGATTCGTCAGGGACGCTGCCGCACGCCACGCGCCCGTCACCGGCCGGTCCCCGGATTTTTTACCGACGCGTAACTTCACAGTTGCACTACTCGTTCGTAACTTGACGGGTGAACAGCATCCTCGTGATCCGGATCACAGGGCTCAGTGTCGTCGCCATGCCGTCGCACCTCCCCCAGAGCCGCAAGGAGTTCACCCGATGCTGCCCGTCAAGCGCACCCTGAGACACCTGGCCGCCCTGCTCCTGGCCGCCGCCGTCGCCACCGTCCCGGCCACCGCCGCGCACGCCTCCGGCGCCCCCTCCCGGGGCTGGAACGACTACAGCTGCAAGCCCTCCACGGCCCACCCCCGCCCGGTCGTCCTCGTCCACGGCACCCTCGGCAACTCCGTCGACAACTGGCTGGGCCTCGCGCCGTATCTGGAGGACCGCGGGTACTGCGTCTACTCCCTCGACTACGGCCAGCTGGACGGCGTCCCGCTCTTCCACGGCCTGGGCCCCATCGACCAGTCGGCCGCGCAGCTGTCCGCCTTCGTCGACAAGGTGCTCGCCGCCACCGGAGCCGCCGAGGCGGATCTCGTCGGCCACTCGCAGGGCGGCATGATGCCCCGCTACTACCTGAAGTTCCTCGGCGGCGCCGCCAAGGTGAACGCCCTGGTCGGCATCGCGCCCGACAACCACGGCGCCACCATCAGCGGCCTGACCAACCTGCTGCCGTACTTCCCGGGCGCCGAGGGCCTGATCTCCGCCGCCACCCCCGGCCTCGCCGACCAGATCCCCGGGTCCGCCTTCCTCACCAAGCTCAACGCGGGCGGCGACACCGTGCCCGGCGTGCACTACACGGTCATCGCCACCCAGTACGACGAGGTGGCCACCCCCTGGCGCAGCCAGTACCTGAGCGGCTCCGACGTGCGCAACGTGCGGCTTCAGGACCTGTGCGCGCTCGACCTCTCCGAGCACCTGGCGATCGGTCTGACCGACCGCATCGCCTTCCACGAGGTGGCCAACGCCCTGGACCCGGCGCACGCCACCCCCACCACCTGCGCGTCGGTGTTCAGCTGACGCGCCGCGCCCCGATGCCCGGGGGCCCGCCCGGCCTGAGCCGCCGGACGGGCCCCCGCGTTCGTGTGGCCGCTCAGCGGCCGTGCCGGCCCCCGGTCACGGCGCGCCGCCGGACCGAGAGGAACAGGACCGCCGAGCCGGCCGCCAGGACGGCGGCGCCGCCGACCGCCAGGTACGGGGTGCTGCCGTC
>NZ_BAABKC010000118.1:0-5733 GCF_039543625.1 Streptomyces similanensis
ACCTCCCGCACCACCCCCGCATCCAACGACACCGACCGAGGCACCTCCACAACCTCCACCTCCACCTCCGCCTCCACATCACCCACACCCCCAGCCACCGGCAACAACGACCACTCCACCCGGAACAACGACCCACCAACATCACCACGACCCGACACCCCCAACTCCCCCGCATCCACCGCCCGCAACACCAACGACTCCACCGACGCGACCGGAACCCCCTCACCGTCGGCGAGTTCCAGCGCTACCGATTCGGGTCCGGTGGGTGTCATGCGCACCCGCAGGGTGGTGGCGCCGGAGGCGTGCAGCGTCAGGCCGTTCCACGCGAACGGCAGGATGAGCTTGCCCTCCTCGGCCTTCCGCTCGGTGAAGGCCCCGCAACGCAGCACCGCGTCGAGAAGCGCGGGGTGCAGTCCGAAGCCGGCCGCCGCCTCGGCGTCGTCCACCGGAAGCGCGACCTCGGCGTAGACGTCCTGCCCGAGGACCCACGCCGCACGCAGCCCCTGAGCCGATGGCCCGTAGCCGTAACCGGCAGTCGTCTGGTCCGTGGTGCGGCCGGTCAGGTCGACGGGCTGCGCGCCCTTCGGAGGCCAGACGGCGAAGTCGGCACCAGGTGCCGGTGCCTCGTCGGCGAGCTGCCCACTCGCGTGGCGGACCCACGGCGCGTCGGAGTCGGCGTCGTCCGGCCGCGAGTACACCGCGACCGGCCGCACGCCGTCCGCGTCCTCACCCACCGACACCTGGACACGCACCGCACCCTCGTCGGGGATCACCAGCGGAGTCTCGATCACCAGCTCCCGCAGGGAGCGCGCACCCACCTCGTCCCCGGCACGAACCGCGAGCTCCACCAGCGCGGTGCCCGGCAGCAGCACCGTGCCGGCCACCGAGTGATCCGCCAACCACGGCTGCGCGGCGAGCGACAGACGACCGGTGGCGACCACACCACCCGTGTCCGGCGCACTCACCACGACGTCGAGCAGCGGATGTCCGGTGGCGAGCGCCGGGTCCCCACCGGACGGAGCCGGGTTCATCCAGTAGCGCTGGTGCTGGAAGGCGTAGGTGGGCAGGTCGGTCCGGCGTGCACCGGTACCGGCGAAGACCTTCTCCCAGTCGACGTCGACACCGCGGGCGTGGAGCCGGGCAACGGCGGTCATCAGGGCGCGGTCCTCGGGCACGTCGCGCCGCAGCGACGGCACGCACCCTTCCTCGGCCACCATCCCGGAGAGCACTCCGTCGGGGCCCAGCTCCAGGAACGTGGTCACCTTCCGCTCCCGCAGCGCACGCACACCGTCGTGGAAACGGACCGTGCCCCGCACGTGCTCCACCCAGTACTCCGGCAAACACAGCCGCTCGGCGTCCGCCACCTCACCCGTCAGGTTCGAGATCACCGGGACGGACGGCGCGTGATACGTAAGCCCCGCCACGACCCCGCGGAACTCCTCCAGCATCGGGTCCATCAGCGGCGAATGGAACGCGTGCGAGACCCGCAGCCGCTTCGTCCGGCGCCCCTCCAAGCGGGTCAGCACCGCCTCCACCTCGTCCCGCACGCCGGAAAGGACCAGCGACATGTCCCCGTTGATCGCCGCGATGCTCACCCCGGCCGTCAGCAACGGAGCGACTTCGTCCTCCGACGCCTCGACCGCCACCATCACCCCACCCACCGCAAGCTCCTGCATCAACCGGCCCCGCGCCACCACCAACCCCGCGGCATCCTCCAACGACCACACACCCGCCAGATACGCCGCCACCACCTCACCGATCGAATGACCCGCCAGACAATCCGCCCGCACGCCCCACGACTCCACCAACCGGAACAACGCCACCTCAACGGCGAACAACGCCGGCTGCGCATACCGCGTCTCATCCAGCAGATCACCGCCCCCGAACACCACCTCCTTCAACGACCCGCCAAGACTCCCGTCCACGGCGGCGCACACCTCGTCGAAAGCCTCCGCGAACACGGGATAGGCCGCATACAGCTCGCGCCCCATCCCGGCGCGCTGCGCACCCTGACCCGTGAACAACACCCCCAGACGACCCCCGACCACCGCCTCCCCACGCACCGACGCCAACTGCTCCCGCGCCTCCTCCACCGAACCCGCCACCACCACCGCACGATGATCAAACCGAGCACGAGACGTCGCCAGCGAATACGCCACGTCCGACAGATGCAACCCCGAACCCTCACCCAGGAACCCGGCCAGCCGCGCTGCCTGGGCGCGCACCGCCTCCGCCGTCCGCCCCGAGACCACCAACGGCACCACACCCTCCGGCGCCCCCGCACGCTCCACCGGAACCGCAGGATCGGCAGGCTCAACCCCCTCCAGAATCACGTGCGCGTTCGTCCCGCTGATCCCGAACGCCGACACACCCGCACGCCGCGGACGATCCACCTCAGGCCAGGCCCGCGCCTCCGTCAGCAACTCCACCGCACCGGCCGACCAGTCCACCTCAGGAGTCGGAGCATCCACGTGCAACGTCCTGGGCAGCACACCGTGCCGCATCGCCTCCACCATCTTGATCACACCCGCCACACCCGCGGTGGCGCCGGTGTGGCCGAGGTTCGACTTGAGGGCCCCGAGCAGCAGCGGGCGCTCCGGCGCGGAGCGCTCCTGACCGTAGGTCGCGATCAGCGCCTGGGCCTCGATCGGGTCGCCCAGCGACGTACCCGTGCCGTGCGCCTCCACCGCATCCACGTCAGCGGCCGACAGCCCGGCGCTGGCGAGCGCCTGCCGGATCACACGCTGCTGCGAAGGACCATTCGGCGCCGTCAGCCCGTTGGACGCGCCGTCCTGGTTCACCGCGCTGCCCCGCACGAGCGCCAACACCTCGTGACCGTTGCGCCGCGCGTCCGACAGACGCTCCAGCAGGACGATTCCGACGCCCTCGGCCCATCCGGTGCCGTCCGCGCCTTCGGCGAACGCCTTGCAGCGGCCGTCCGGGGCCAGACCGCGCTGCCGGGAGAATTCGACGAAGACGCCCGGGCTGGACATCACGGCGACGCCGCCGGCCAGGGCGAGCGAGCACTCGCCGTTGCGCAGGGCCTGCATCGCGGAGTGCATCGCCACCAGCGACGACGAGCACGCCGTGTCGATGGTGAGCGCGGGTCCCTCCAGGCCCAGGACGTAGGAGACCCGGCCGGAGGCGACGCTGCCCGCGCTGCCGGTCAGGGCGTAGCCCTCGGTGCCTTCGGCGCCGCCGCCGAGGCGCGGGGTGTAGTCCTGGGCTCCCATGCCGGTGAAGACGCCGACGTCCTTGCCGCGCAGCGAGGTCGGGTCGATGCCCGCGCGTTCGAGGACCTCCCAGGAGGTTTCCAGCAGCAGTCGCTGTTGCGGGTCCATCGCCAGGGCCTCGCGGGGGTTGATGCCGAAGAAGTCGGCGTCGAAGTCGGCGACTCCGCGCAGGAAGCCGCCCTTGCGGACGTAGGTCGTGCCGGGGGCGTCCGGGTCGTCGGAGAGCAGGGCGTCCAGGTCCCAGCCTCGGTCGGCGGGGAAGTCGGCGAGCGCGTCCCGGCCTTCGGCGAGCAGGGTCCACAGCTCCTCGGGCGAGGTCACCCCGCCGGGGAGGCGGCAGCTCATGGAGACGATCGCGATCGGGTCGTCGCTCGCGGCCGCGTTCGCGTTCGCGGCCGCGGGGAGCGGTGCGGCCGTGGGAGGGGACAGGACCGTGCCGTCGCCGACGAGTTCCGCGCGCAGCTGGTCGGCCAGCGCCCTGGGGGTCGGGTGGTCGAAGACGAGGGTGGCGGGGAGGCGCAGCTGTGTGGCGGCGTTGAGGCGGTTGCGCAGTTCCACCGCGGTGACCGAGTCGAAGCCGATCTCCCTGAACGCCCTGTCCTCCTCGACGCCTTGGGCGTCGGTGTGGCCGAGGACGCTGCCCGCCTCGCTGCGTACCAGGTCCACCAGCAGGCGTTCCTGTTCGGCCGGCGGGAGTCGCAGCAGTTCGGCGCGGAGGGCGGACACGTCGTCGGCGGGGCGGCCGGCGGCGCCGGCGGCGAGGAGTTCGGTGACCTCCGGCAGGCCGCGCAGCAGCGGGCGGGGGCGGGCGAGGGTGAAGGCGGGCGCGAAGCGGGTCCAGTCGATGGCGGCGACGACCACGTGGGTCTCGTCGTGCTCGACGGCCTGTACCAGTGCGGCGACGGCGAGGTGGGGGTCCATCAGGGCGACGCCGAGCTTGGCGAACTCGCCCGCCAGGGAGGCGTCGACCATGCCGCCGCCGTCCCAGGCGCCCCAGGCGATGGAGGTGGCGGTGAGGCCGCGGGCGCGGCGGTGCTGGGCCAGTGCGTCGAGGTAGGCGTTGGCCCCGGCGTACGAGGTCAGGCCGTTGCTGCCCCAGGCGGTGGCGCCGGAGGAGAAGAGGACGAAGGCGTCGAGTGCGCGGTCGCCGAGCAGGTCGTCCAGGTGCCGGGCGCCGGCGATCTTGGCGTGGCCCATCTCGGCGAACTGCTCGACGGTGAGTCCGGACAGGGGTGATTCGCTCTGGGGCGCGCCGGCGAGGTGGAGGACGGCGGTCAGCGGCAGTGCGGCGGGTACGGCGTCGAGGAGGGCGGCGACGGCGTCGCGGTCGGCGATGTCGCAGGCGGTGATGGTGACGCGGGCGCCGAGGGTTTCCAGTTCGGCGCGGAGTTCACCGGCGCCGGGTGCCTCGGGGCCGCGGCGGCTGGTCAGCAGGAGGTGCTCGGCGCCGTGTTCGGCGAGGTGGCGGGCGAGGTGGGCGCCGGTGCCGCCGGTGCCGCCGGTGATGAGGACAGTGCCGTGCGGGGTCCATGGCGCGGTGGCCGGGGCGCCGTCCAGTGGGGCGCGGCGCATGCGGCGGGCGTGCAGGCCGTCGGGGCGTACGGCGAGCTGGTCCTCGTCGTCGATACCGGAGAGGGCGGTGCACAGCAGGTCGAGGGCGTGCGGGTCGGGTTCGCCGGTGCCGGGGGGCAGGTCGACGAGGCCGCCCCAGTTCCGTGGGTCGTCGAGTGCGAGGACGGTGCCGATGCCCCACAGGGTGTGCTGGGAGAGGTCGGTCAGTTCGGCGGGGTCGGTGACGGCGACGGCGCCGGAGGTGACCGCCCACAGGGGCGCCTCGATCCCGGCGTCGCCGAGGGCCTGGACGAGGGTGACGGTGCCGATGGCGCCGCGCGACCAGGTGGTGTGGGCCGGGTGGGGCCGGCCGTCGAGGGCGAGGAGCGCCACGATGCCCGTGAGGGGCTGGTCGGGGAAGAGGGCGGCCAGCGTCCTCCGGTCGGTGTGCTCGGTGTCGACCTCGACGCGCACGGTCTGTGCGCCGCGCTCGGCGAGGCCGGCGGCGACGGCTTCGGCGAGCGGGTCGGCGTCGGTGCCGACGACTACGAGCCAGGTGCCGGACAGGGCGCCGGTGGCGTCGACGCGGTCCCAGCCGAGACGGTAGCGCCAGGTGTCGATCACGGAGCGTTCCCGCCTGCGGCGGCGCCAGGAGGTGAGTGCGGGCAGGACGTCGTCGAGTACGGAGGCTTCCAGCTGGAGGTCGTCGGCGAGGGCGTCGGTGTCGCCGGTCTCGATCGCTGACCAGAAGGCCGCGTCGACCGGGTCGGCCTCGACGGCGGGGCGGTCGTCGGCGTCGAGCCAGTAGCGCTGGTGTTGGAAGGGGTACGTCGGCAGCTCCACCACCCGCGCGGCGGACGCGTCGAACGCCGCCCCCCAGTCGACGTCCACACCCCCCGCATACACCTCACCCACCGACCGCAGGAACCGCTCCACACCCCCCTCACCA
>NZ_BAABKC010000119.1:0-3370 GCF_039543625.1 Streptomyces similanensis
CCCCACCTACCCCTTCCAACACCAACGCTACTGGCTGCCCGGCCCCGACCGGGACGTCCCGGCGGAGCGTGCGGCCGACTCCGCGTTCTGGCGGGCGATCGAGCGAGAAGACCTCGAAGCGCTGACCGACATGCTCACGCTCGGTGATCAAGAGGCCCAGCACGTCCTCGCGCCGGCGTTGTCGTTGATCTCGGACTGGCGCCGCAAGCAGACCGACCAGGAGACCGTCGACTCGTGGCGCTACCAGGTCGGTTGGCGGCCGTTGGCGCGTCCGGCCGGTTCACCGACGGCGAGCGGGGAACGCCCGCTGGTGTTCCTCCCGGCCGACGACGCGGACAGCCCCCTGGTCGCCGCCGTCGTCGAGACGCTGCCGCCCGATGCCGTCCTGGTGCCGTGTGCGGGCGCCGCGAGTCGCGCCTCGATGGCCAGCATGCTCACCGAGCACAAGCCACGGCATGCCGTGTCGCTCCTGGCCCTGGGGAGCGCCCCGGCGGCGGCGACCCTGGCACTCGTGCAAGCCTGCTCGGATGTGGGCCTGGACGGTTCGCTCTGGTGCCTGACGTCCGGCGCGGTGTCCGTGGGACCCGCCGATCAGCTGCGCAATCCGGACCAGGCGTCGGTCTGGGGACTGGGGCAGGTGGCGGGTCTGGAGCATCCGGACTGGTGGGGTGGCCTCGTCGATCTCCCGGAGCGTCTGGACCCCCGGGCCTCGGCACGGCTCGCGGCTGTCCTGGCAGGGCAGTGGGACGAGGACCAGCTGGCCGTACGGCCCTCGGGGGTGTTCGCCCGGCGTCTGACCCGGGCCGCCGCTCCGGCCGGCCCGCCGGCGTGGTCCACCGCCGGTGCGGCGCTCGTCACCGGCGGCACCGGTGCGCTCGGCGGACACGTCGCGCGCTGGCTGGTGCGTTCCGGTGTCCGTCATGTCATTCTCACGAGCCGCCGTGGCGTCGAGGCCCCGGGTGCCCATGAGCTGAAGGCGGAGCTCCAGGAGATCGCTCCCGGCGCCCGCGTGGACATCGAAGCCTGCGACGTCGCCGACCGTTCGGCTCTCCTCCGTCTGCTCGATGAAGTGGACACGCCGATCACCGCGGTCTTCCACACGGCAGGCGTGGGTACGGACGCGGCACTGCGCGACACGGACGCGGCTGTTCTCGAACAAGCGTGGCTGGGCAAGGCCGAAGGCGCCCGGAACCTCGACGAGGCGTTCGCCGGGGCCGCGCTGGACGCGTTCGTGCTGTTCTCCTCCGGTGCGGGCATCTGGGGCGGCCGCGGCCAGGGGGCCTACTCCGCCGCCAACGCCTACCTGGACGCCTTGGCACAAGTACGTCGCGCCCGTGGCCTGCACGCCCTCGCCCTCGCGTGGGGCACCTGGAGCGGCGGCGGGATGGCCACCACGGGATCGGCGGAGGAGTCGCTGCGCCGCACCGGTCTGCTGCCCATGGAGCCCGAACTCGCGGTCTCGGCGCTCGCGCGGGCGCTCGGCGGCGACGACACCGCCGTGGTGATCGCCGATATCGAGTGGGACACCTTCGCCCCGGTGCTGACGGCCGCTCGCCGCCGTCCTCTCATCGATGATCTCGCCGAGGCGCGGGCGGCGCTGGACGGGGCGGACACCGGTGCCCGGGACGACGGCGGCAACGTCTGGCGGACCCGTCTGTCCGGCGCCACCGGTGCCGAGAGGTCGCGTGTCCTGCTCGATCTCGTCCGCAGTGAGGTCGCCGCGACCCTCGGGCACACGTCCCTCGACGGCGTCTCCCCGCAAGCGGCGTTCCGCAGCCTCGGTGTCGACTCCTTGACCGCGGTGCAGCTGCGGAACCGGCTGCAGGCCGAGCTGGGACTGTCCCTTCCCTCCACGCTGGTGTTCGACCACCCGTCGCCCGTCGCGCTGGCCTCCTACCTGGACGGGGAGCTGTTCGGCGAGGGCGCCCCGGCCGACGCTCCCGGCGGGGCCGTGGCCGCGGTCGACGATCCGGTGGTGATCGTGGCCATGAGCTGCCGTCTTCCCGGCGCCGTCGACTCACCGGAAGCACTGTGGGACCTGGTGGCGAGTGGCGGTGACGCGGTCTCCGAGTTTCCCGACGACCGTGGCTGGGATCTGCGCCGGCTCTACGATCCGGACCCCGACACACCGGGCACCTCGTACACCCGGAGCGGCACCTTCGTCTCGGACGTGGCGGGGTTCGACGCCGAGCTCTTCGGGATCTCTCCGCGTGAGGCGCTGGCGATGGATCCGCAGCAGCGGCTGCTGCTGGAGACCTCCTGGGAAGCCTTCGAACGGGCCGGCATCGCGATCGACACCCTGCGGGAGAGCCGGACCGGGGTGTTCATCGGCTCCGCCACCTCGCACTACGCGGCCGGCGACGCCGGGCAGGGTGCGGAGGGGTATCTGCTCACCGGTACGGCGACGGCTGTGCTCTCGGGCCGTGTCTCGTACGCGTTCGGTCTGGAGGGGCCCGCGGTCACCGTGGACACCGCGTGTTCGTCGTCGCTGGTCACCATGCACCTGGCGGCGCAGGCGCTGCGCAGCGGTGAGTGCTCGCTCGCGCTCGCCGGGGGTGTGACGGTGATGGCGACGCCCGCCGCGTTCGTCGAGTTCAGCCGGCAGCGGGGCCTCGCGGTCGACGGCCGGTGCAAGTCGTTCGCGGCGGCCGCGGACGGGACCGGCTGGGGCGAGGGCGTGGGCGTGCTCGTCCTGGAGCGGCTCTCCGACGCCCGGCGCCACGGGCACCCGGTGCTGGCGGTGCTGCGGGGTTCGGCCGTCAACCAGGACGGCGCCTCCAACGGCCTCACCGCACCCAACGGCCCCTCCCAGCAGCGTGTCATCCGCCAGGCCCTCGCCAACGCCGGGCTGAGCCCCGACGAGGTGGACGCCGTCGAGGCCCACGGCACCGGCACCCGCCTCGGCGACCCCATCGAGGCGCAGGCGTTGCTGGCCACCTACGGACAGGACCGCGAACAGCCCCTCTGGCTCGGCTCGGTGAAGTCCAACATCGGCCACACCCAGTCGGCTGCCGGTGTGGCGGGTGTGATCAAGACGGTGATGGCGATGCGGCACGGGGTGCTCCCCCGCACCCTCCACATCGACGAACCCACCCCCCACGTCGACTGGACGACGGGCGCGGTCTCGCTGCTCACCGAGGACCAGCCGTGGCCGGAGACCGACGGTCGTCCTCGGCGTGCGGGGGTCTCCGCGTTCGGGGTCAGCGGGACGAACGCGCACGTCATCATCGAGCAGGCGCCGGCTGTCGAGTCCGCCGACGACGGCGAGGAAGACCCCGGACGGCCCTCCCTGCCGGTCGTGCCGTGGGTGATCTCGGCGCGTGACGAGAAGGCGTTGCGGGCCGCGGCGGGCCGGCTGGCCGAACGGGCA
>NZ_BAABKC010000120.1:0-4254 GCF_039543625.1 Streptomyces similanensis
CCCACCGCCCACACCCTCATCACCCACCACCACACCACCTTCATCGAACCCAGCCCCCACCCCGTACTCACGGCTCCGCTGGCGGAGACCTCCGACGCCATCACGGTGATCGGCACCCTGCGCCGGAACGAGGGCACACTCGCCCGGCTGCTCACGTCCGTGGCGCAGGCGTGGGTGGGCGGCCTGCCCGTCGACTGGGCCGATCAGTATCCGGGCGCGCGGCGGGTCCCCCTGCCGACCTACCCCTTCCAGCGCACCCGGTACTGGATGGAAGGGCGCGGCGCCGGCGTCGCCGATCTCGCGGCGGCCGGGCAGACGGCGCTCGACCATCCGTTGCTGTCGGCGCGGATCGACCACCCCGACGGCCGGGAGACGCTGTTCACCGGGCGGATCGCCCTCGAACGGCAGCCGTGGCTGGCCGACCACTCCGTCGCCGGGGTGACGCTGCTGCCGGGTACGGCCCTGCTGGAGATGGCCGTGCGGGCCGGTGACGAGGTCGGCTGCGACCGGGTGGACGAGCTTGCCCTCATGGCGCCGCTGGTGGTGCCCGAGAACGGCGGTGTCCACGTGCGGGCGCGGGTTTCCCCGCCGCGGGACGGACGGTATGAGCTCGCGGTGTACGCGCGGCCGGAGGACGCGCTCAAGGGCGACGCGTGGACGATGTACGCGAGCGGCGCCCTGTCTCGATCGGCCGCGGCGCCCGAGCCGGTGTCCGCACAGTGGCCGCCGTCCGATGCGGCACCCGTGCCCGTGGAGTCCTGGTACCGGGACCTGGCGGGGCGGGGATACGCGTACGGGCCGGCCTTCCAGGGGCTGCGCGCGCTGTGGAGCCGCGACGGCGAGGTGTTCGCCGAGGTCGCTCTGCCCGAGGAGCAGCTCGCCGCCGCGGCGCGGTTCACGCTGCATCCGGCCCTGCTCGACGCGGCCGCGCAGACCGTGCTGTCGGCCGCCTTCGCCGCGACGGGAGCGCCGTCCGTGCTGCCCTGGGAGTGGCGGGACTTCACGGTGTACGCCTCGGGCGCCACCGCGGCGCGCGTCCACCTGCGGGCCGTGAGCCCGACCGAGGCCCGGCTCTCCGTCCTGGACTCCGCCGGAATGCTGATCGCCGAGGCCGGGGCGCTCATGCTGCGGCCGGTGGACTTCGCCGAGATCGCCCGTCTGGGCGCCGGCGACGGCGGGCCGCTGCGCGTGGACTGGAGCGAGTTCACCCCGGCGTCGGCGGCGCTCGCCGACGACGTCACGCACCTGGACGTCCTCGACGCGGCCGGCGTCTCCTCGCTGGCCGCCGGCCTCACCGCCGAGGACGGACCCGAACCGCCCTCGCTGGTCTTCGCCCGACTGGACCAGGGGCGCCAGGGGAGCGTCGGACTCTCGGCAAAGGCCGCGCACGCGGCGGTGCGGCGGACACTGCTGCTGCTCCAGGCGTGGCTCGCGGAGCCCGCTCTTGAGGAGTCCCGACTCGTCCTCGTCACGCACCGATCCGTGTCGGCGCTGCCGAACGACCCCGTCGACCCCTGGTCGGCCACGGTGTGGGGCATGGTGCGGTCGGCGCAGACGGAACACCCGGGCCGGTTCGTGCTCGCCGACGTCGACGGTGACGAGACCTCCGAGCAGGTCCTGCCGATCGCCGTCGCCGGCGGGGAGCCGCAGGTGGCGATCCGCCGGGGGAGCACGCTGCGTCCCGGGCTGGTGCGAACGGCTGCCGAGAAGACCGCGATGACGCCGGACGACTCCTCCGGAACCGTGCTGATCACCGGCGGTACCGGCACACTCGGCCGCGAAGTGGCCCGGCATCTGGTCGCCGCGCACGGTGTACGGCACCTGCTCCTGCTCAGCCGGCAGGGGCCGGACGCGGAGGGTGCGCGGGAGCTGATCGCCGAACTCCGCGGCGCCGGCGCCCAGGTGGAGGTCGTGGCGGGCGACGCCACCGACCGCGACGGACTGGCCCGGCTGTTCGAGGAGGCCCGGGAGAACCACCCGGTGACCGCGGTGGTCCACGCGGCCGGGGCGCTCGCCGACGGTGTTCTCACCTCCCTCACCTGGGACCAGGTCGCACACGTGCTCCGTCCGAAGATCGACGCGGCCGCACACCTGCATGAGCTGACGAGCCGGCACGAGGTGCGCCGTTTCATCCTCTTCTCCTCGGCCGCCGGGGTGCTCGGCTCGGCCGGACAGGCCGCCTACGCGGCGGCGAACGCGTTCCTCGACGCGCTCGCTCAGCACCGGCGCGACCAGGGTCTGGCCGCAGTCTCGCTGGCGTGGGGGCTGTGGGCCGAGCGCAGCGCGCTGACCGGCGCGTTGACGGACGCGGATGTCCGCCGGTTGTCGGCACTGGGCATCGCCCCCCTGTCGACCGACGCCGCGCTCGCGTCGTTCGATCTGGCCTGGCGCGGTGCCTGCCCGGCGAGCGTCGTCCCGCTGCGGGTGGACTCCGCGGCACTGGCCGCGCTGGGCGGACCGGTGCCGCCGATGATGCGCGGCCTGGTCCACCTGCCGGTTCGCCGGACGGCGGCGGCGCCGCGGCCGGAGGACGGCGCCGGGCCGTTGGCGGACCTTCCCGCGGACCGGCGGTCAGCGGCCCTGCTCGACCTTGTGCGCACCAGGGCGTCCGCGGTGCTGGGGCACGGCTCGGCCGACCGGATCCCTTCCCACCAGGCGTTCCGGGAACTCGGCTTCGACTCACTCGCCGCCGTCGACCTGCGCAACCGGCTCAACCAGGCGACCGGGCTCCGGCTGCCCGCCACGATCGTGTTCGACCATCCCAGTCCGGCCGCGCTGGCCGGCCATCTCGAGGAGACGCTGTACGGGCGGCGGTCGGTGGAGCCCTCCGTCACCGTAGCGGCCGTCGCACCGGACGACGACCCGGTGGTCATCGTCTCGATGAGCTGCCGCTTTCCGGGCGGCAGCAGCTCACCGGAAGCGTTGTGGGACCTGATCTCCGCCGAGGGCGACGCGGTGACGTCCATGCCGACCGACCGCGGCTGGTCCCCCAAGGCCCTGTACGACCCGACCGGCGGCAGGCCGGGTTCGGTGATCTCCACCGAGGGCGCCTTCCTGGCCGAGGCGGCCGACTTCGACGCGGATCTCTTCGGGATCTCTCCGCGCGAGGCGCTGGCGATGGACCCGCAGCAGCGGCTGCTGCTGGAAGCCTCGTGGGAGGCGTTCGAGCGCGCGGGGATCGATCCGACGTCGTTGCGCGGCAGTCGTACCGGGGTGTTCGCGGGGGTGATGTACCACGACTACGGCGCCCGTCTGACCGATGTGCCTCCTGAGGTGGAAGGCTATGTGATCAACGGCAGTGCGGGCAGCGTGGCATCGGGCCGGGTCGCCTACACCTTCGGCCTGGAAGGCCCGGCCGTCACGATCGACACCGCCTGCTCCTCGTCGCTGGTCGCCCTGCACCTGGCCGCCGGCGCCCTGCGCAACGGCGAATGCACCCTGGCCCTGGCCGGCGGCGTCACCGTCATGTCCACGCCCGCCCCGTTCGTGGAGTTCAGCCGGCAGGGCGGGCTGGCCCCCGACGGCCGGTGCAAGGCCTTCTCCGCCGCCGCCGACGGAACCGGCTGGGGCGAAGGAGTGGGACTCCTCGTCCTGGAACGCCTCTCCGACGCCCGGCGCCACGGCCACCCGGTGCTGGCGGTGCTACGGGGTTCGGCCGTCAACCAGGACGGCGCCTCCAACGGCCTCACCGCACCCAACGGCCCCTCCCAGCAACGCGTCATCCGCCAGGCCCTCGCCAACGCCGGGCTGCGTCCCGACGAGGTGGACGCCGTCGAGGCCCACGGCACCGGGACGCGGCTGGGCGACCCCATCGAGGCGCAGGCGCTGCTGGCCGCCTACGGACAGGACCGCGAACAGCCGCTGTGGCTCGGCTCGGTGAAGTCCAACATCGGTCACACCCAGGCCGCCGCAGGTGTGGCGGGTGTGATCAAGATGGTGATGGCGATGCGGCACGGCACGCTCCCGCGTACCCTCCACGCCGACGAACCGACCCCGCACGTCGACTGGTCGGCGGGCGCCGTCTCGCTGCTCACCGAGCAACAGCCCTGGCCCGACCACGACCGGCCCCGCCGCGCCGGTGTCTCCTCCTTCGGCGTCAGCGGCACCAACGCCCATGTCATCCTCGAACAACCGCAGGTCGTCGAAGCGCGCGCCGAGTCGGCGGACATCGTTCCGCCCTCGGTCCCGTGGGTGATCTCGGCGCGTGACGAGAAGGCGTTGCGGGCCGCGGCGGGCCGGCTGGCCGAACGGGCA
>NZ_BAABKC010000121.1:0-3985 GCF_039543625.1 Streptomyces similanensis
CCCACCGCCCACACCCTCATCACCCACCACCACACCACCTTCATCGAACCCAGCCCCCACCCCGTACTCGTGGCGTCTCTCCAGGACACGGCAGACGCCGCCGAGGCCGACATCGTCGCCGTCGGCTCCCTGCGCCGCGGCCAGGGCGGCCGCGCCGATCTCCTCACGTCCGCCGCGCACGCGTGGGCCCGTGGCGTTCCGGTCGACTGGGCCGCGCAGTACCCGGGCGGCCGCCGTATCGCCCTGCCCACCTATCCCTTCCAGCGCACCCGCTACTGGATCGACGCGCCGTCCGACGGCGCCGTGCGGTCCGGCGACGGTGGCGACGAGGAGTTCTGGGAGGCGGTGGAGGCAGCCGACACCGACGCCGTAGCCTCGGTACTGGGGCTGCGTGAGGACCGGCCGGACTGGCTGGGGCAGGCGATGCCCTCACTGGCCCGGCGCCGCGAGCTGAGGCGCGCGAGCGGCCGCCTCGACGCCCTGCGCTACACGGTCGAGTGGACGCCCGCGGCCGGGATCCGCGGCGGCGCGCCGACCGGCAGGTGGCTGGTCGTCACCCCGGACGGCGACCACGACGCCGCCTGGGCCCGGGCGGCCCGGGACGGGCTGCTCGCCGGCGGGGCCGAGGTGGTGGAGCTGCGGCTCGGCGCAGAGGACCGCGCCGCGCTGGGCGGCCGTCTGCCCCGTGACGTGGACGCGGTGCTGTCGCTGCTCGCGACGGGTGACGCGGTGGCTCCGCGGCACGGCGCCGTTCCGACGGGCACGGCCGCCACCTTGACGCTGCTGCACGCCCTCGCCGACGCGGGTCTGGACGTACCGTTGTGGACGCTGACCTCCGGCGCGGTCGCGGTGGACCGGGAGGACGCCCTGCGCAACCCCGCGCAGAGCCAGGTGTGGGGGCTCGGCCGGGTGGTCTCACTGGAGCAGCCCGAACGCTGGGGCGGGCTCGTGGATGTCCCCGCCGTGCCCGGTGAGCAGGCGCTCGCATGGCTGCTCGCCGTGCTGGCGCAGCGCGATGAGGACCAGGTCGCCGTGCGCGGGTCCGGCACCTTCACCCGGCGGCTGGTGCGTGCCGGTGCGGTGGGCCCGGTGCCGACGGAGCGCCGCACGCGCGACACGGTCCTCGTCACCGGGGGCAGCGGCGCGCTCGGCGCCCGGGTGGCGCGGCGCCTGGCCCGGGAAGGGGCACGGCATCTGGTGCTGGCGAGCCGGCGCGGCATCCGGGCGCCGGGCGCGGAGGCCCTCGCCTCCGATCTGCGGGCGCTCGGGGCCGAGGTCGACGTCGTGGTGTGCGACGTGGGCGAACGGTCCGACGTGGCGCGCCTGTTCGCCGAGTTCCAGGTGACCTCCGTGTTCCACGCGGCGGGGGTGCTCGACGACGCCGTAGTGGACTCCCTGACGGTCGAGCAGCTCGACCGGGTGTTGCGGGTCAAGGCCGAGGGGGCGCGCCACCTGCACGAACTCGGCGCGGAGCTGGACGAGTTCGTGCTGTTCTCCTCGATCGCCGGTGTGCTCGGCATTCCCGGCCAGGGCGGGTACGCGCCCGGCAACGCCTACTTGGACGCGCTGGCCGAACACCGGCGTTCTCTGGGGCTGCCCGCGACCTCCTACGCCTGGGGGCCGTGGGCGGGGGACGGAATGGCCGCGGTCGAGGGGGTGCAGGACCGGCTGCGGCGCCACGGGGCGCTGCCCCTCGATCCCGAGCCGGCGCTCCAGATCGTCACCCGCGGCGCCGACGAGGACGCCGCGGCCGTCATGGTGGCCGACATCCGCTGGGACAGGTTCCATCTCGCCTATTCCGAGGCCCGTTCCAGGCCGTTCATCGAGGACCTTCCCGAGGTCCGTGCCCTGCTGACCCCGGCGTCCGGCGGCCCGGACCACGAGGAGGGGCAGGGGCTGGCCGGCCGGGTGCGCTCGCTCTCGGGCGCTCCGCGTTCGGCGCTGGTGCTCGACGTGGTGCGCGCCCAGGTCGCGGCGGTCCTGGGACACACCGATCAGCTGCTCGTCGATGTCGGTCGTCCGCTGCGCGAGCTCGGGTTCGACTCGCTCACCGGGGTGGAGCTGCGCAACCGGCTGGCCGCCGAGACCGGGGTGCGGTTGCCGTCGACCCTGGTCTTCGACCATCCGACGGCCGCCGCGGTGGCGCGTCACGTCGCGTCGGTGCTGGCCGGTGAGGAGGAGGGCGAAGCGGTCGCCGTGGCCACCCAGGTGAGCGACGACGATCCGGTGGTCGTCGTCGCGATGGCGTGCCGCTATCCGGGAGACGTCGGTTCACCGGAGGACCTGTGGCGGCTCGTCGCCGACGGAGGGGAGTCCACCGGGGACTTCCCCACCGATCGTGGCTGGGACCTGCGGCAGCTCCTGTCCGGCGAGCAGGGCGCTCCCGGGCGTTCGGCGACCGGGCGCGGCGGTTTCCTGCACGACGCCGCGGACTTCGACGCGTCGCTGTTCGGCATCTCCCCGCGCGAGGCGCTGGCGATGGACCCGCAGCAGCGACTGCTGCTGGAGACCGCGTGGGAGACCTTCGAGCGCGCGGGGATCGACCCGATGTCGTTGCAAGGCAGCCGGACCGGCGTCTTCGTCGGTCTGACCTATCAGGACTACCAGTCCCGGATCACCGAGCCGCCGGAGGAGCTGGAAGGGTATCTGCTGACGGGGGCGACCGCGAGTGTGGCTTCGGGACGCATCTCGTACACCTTCGGGCTGGAAGGCCCGGCCGTCACCGTCGACACCGCCTGTTCCTCGTCGCTGGTCGCTCTGCACCTCGCGGCGGAGTCCGTCCGGCGCGGCGAGTCCTCCGCGGCGCTGGCGGGTGGCGTCGCTCTGATGGCGACGCCTCATATGTTCACGGAGTTCAGCCGTCAGCAGGGGCTCTCCCCGGACGGCAGGTGCAAGGCCTTCTCCAGCGACGCGGACGGGTTCGGGTCGGCGGAGGGCATCGGCCTGCTGCTGGTGGAGCGGCTCTCCGACGCCCGGCGCCACGGCCACCCGGTGCTGGCGGTGCTGCGGGGTTCGGCCGTCAACCAGGACGGCGCCTCCAACGGCCTCACCGCACCCAACGGCCCCTCCCAGCAACGCGTCATCCGCCAGGCCCTCGCCAACGCCGGGCTGCGCCCCGACGAGGTGGACGCCGTCGAGGCCCACGGCACCGGCACCCGCCTCGGCGACCCCATCGAAGCCCAGGCCCTCCAAGCCACCTACGGACAGGACCGCGAACAACCCCTCTGGCTCGGCTCGGTGAAGTCCAACATCGGTCACACCCAGGCCGCCGCCGGCGCCGCCGGCGTCATCAAGATGATCCTCGCCATGCGGCACGGCACCCTCCCCCGCACCCTCCACATCGACGAACCGACCCCGCACGTCGACTGGACGGCGGGCGCCGTCTCCCTGCTCACCGAGGAACAGCCCTGGCCCGACCACGACCGGCCCCGCCGCGCCGCCGTCTCCTCCTTCGGCGTCAGCGGCACCAACGCCCACGTCATCCTCGAACAGCCGCCCGCCTCCGACGAGTCCACGGCCGGGTCCGCGGCCGGTGCGCCGGTTGCCGGCGTCGTCCCGTGGACGGTGTCGGGCAGGACGGCCGAGGCACTGCGCGCTCAGGCCGGGCGGCTGCTGTCCCTCGCCGGCCAGGACCCGGCCGATGTCGGCTATTCCCTGGCCACCGCGCGGGCGACGCTGGAACACCGCGCCGTGGTGATCGGCGCCACCGACGAGGAGCGGTCCGCCGGTCTGGAGTCCCTCGCGGGTGGTGCGCCCGCGGAGAACGTCATCGAGGGGGTCGCGTCCGCCGGGGGCAAGGTGGTCTTCGTGTTCCCCGGACAGGGCTCGCAATGGGCGGGCATGGGAGCCGGCCTCCTCGACACCTCACCGGTCTTCGCCCACTGGATCGACCGCTGCCAACAAGCCCTCGCCCCCTACACCGACTGGTCCCTCACCGACATCCTCCGCGACCCCGACGCCCCCCTCCACCGCGTCGACATCGTCC